>MVRV01000169.1 GCA_002068015.1 Smithella sp. PtaU1.Bin162 | reverse complement strand
TTTACTGACGGAAGAAGAGCTGGCAAAAGTTAAAAATGAAAAACAGAAGTTCCGCTTTACAGCAACAACCTTGTTCACCATCGGTTATGAAGGAATAACAATTGAATCGTATATAAATAAATTAATCCAAAATGATATTCGTTTGCTGTGCGATGTTCGCAATAATCCGCTTAGCCGTAAATACGGCTTTTCGAAAACCATGCTGGCAAAGATTCTGCAAGAACTTGATATTGCCTATGTCCATATTCCGGAGTTAGGCATTGTTTCCGAAAAACGCAAAAATCTTAACGACCAGACAGATTATAAAGCTCTCTTCGATGAATATCGTGAAACACTACTCAGGAAAAAAGAATATATTGATAAAGTATTTGACTTGCTGCGCGTTCAGAAGCGAATTGCTTTAACCTGTTTTGAAAAAGACCCTCTTTATTGCCATCGCCACGTTCTTAGCCGGTTTATGGAAGACAACTACTCTGTGAAGGTTGTTGACTTATGAAGGGTATAAAAAAGGTATTAATCACCGTTAAAACCTACCCGACAATTTCCAAAAAATATGATGAATTAGTATGCACAGCAGGTCTGCAGGAAGACGGGGCATGGATTCGGATTTACCCCATGCCCTTTCGTAAACTGGAATATGAAAATCAGTATAAAAAATATCAGTGGCTGGAGGCACATTTTGAAAAAAATGATAGTGATGTGCGCCCGGAAAGTTATAACGTAACTGACATAAACAAAATAAAATTGCTGGATACCGTTGGCACCGATGCTGATTGGTCGGAACGGAGAAAGCTCGTACTGAAGAATCAACAAGTTTTTTCTAATTTAAAAAATTTAATTGCTAAAGCAAATAAAAATGAACTCTCCCTGGCAATTTTTAAACCGGCGAAAGTTATCGATTTCCTGTGGGAACGGACAGACAGGGAATGGTCAAAAGAAAAAATGGCTTTATTAAAAGCAAAATCTCAGCAAATGTCCTTCTTCCAGACACCTGAAGAAATTGAAAAAGAATTCTCTGTTGTACCCAAATTGCCCTATCGGTTTTCTTATAAATTTGCGGATGACAAAGGAACCGAATCTACTTTGATGGTAGAGGATTGGGAAACAGGCATGCTGTACTGGAACTGCCTGAAAAAAAGCGGGAACAAAGAAGAAGTGGCATTGCAACAGGTAAAACAAAAATACCTGGATGAATTCCTTAAAAAGGATTTATATTTTTTCCTTGGCACACTTAAAGAATTTCACGGCTGGGCAAAAAATCCTTTTGTGATCGTTGGAGTTTTTTATCCTCCGGTTAAAAAACAAATGGATTTGTTTTGAGTTCTTATTTGCAATGGCTGATGCAAATAAAAAATAAGTCGTTTTATATCAGATAGATATATTAGTTTTATTTGCAACGGCCAATCTATGGCTGTTTAAAGAATGTGCGATTTAGACCATCTTTAGACTATTTTAGACCAGATAAAATAATAAAGTTCATTATTCTAAATAGTTGCAAGGTTACAATTAGACTACAAAGCAAGGATTTTAGATCATATGGCAATCCATCCGAATTTTCCCAAATCACCGCATGAGGTCCTTCCGCCAGAATACCGCTGGTTTCCGGCGGATGAAGCACTCAGAGAATCCAGCTACGAGAAGCTGTTACCACCGCTGGTGCATAAAATCCGCCAGGATGTAAAAGAATGGCGCGACGCCAATTATGAAGGCGCCACATTCACCAGCAAGTCGCTACTTACCTGGTGGTTTAAGACTGAACATATTATTCCACAGGTTGACGGTTCCCTCTTTGGCTTCAAGTATTATTTCGCCCAGCGCGAAGCGTTGGAGACGGTCATTTACCTCTACGAAGTCGTGAAGGTTAAGGATAAGTACGATCTGATCCGCTTTGATTCATCGGGAGCAGTTTCCACCGGGATGTTTGATGAAGACTGGTTGCGGCTGGTAATCAAAATGGCTACCGGCAGCGGCAAAACAAAAGTGATGAGTCTGATTATCACCTGGTGTTATTTTCACAAGCTCTATGAACCGGATTCTCAACTGGCCACCAACTTTCTGGTCATAGCCCCGAATATCATCGTGCTGGATCGCTTGCGCGCTGATTTTGACGGACTAAAAATATTCTTCAAAGATCCTCTGCTGCCGGATAACGGTTTCGAAGGACAAAACTGGCAGGATGATTTTCAGCTGACACTGCATATACAAGATGATGTTTCCATTGTCCGCAAAACCGGCAATTTCTTTCTCACCAACATTCACCGTGTTTATGCCGGAAGTGATATTGAGCCCAGCTTTGCTGATGAGAATCTGGAAGACTATTTTCTGGGAAAAAGACCTGTCGGGAAAACCAATGATTCCAAAGTTGATCTGGGTGTCATTGTTCGCGAAATTGACGAACTGATCGTGATTAACGATGAGGCGCATCACATCCATGATAATCGTCTGGCCTGGTTTAAGTCCATTCAGGACATCCATAATCGTCTAAAGCAAAAAGATCATTTTCTTTCCCTCCAAGTGGATGTAACCGCCACTCCAAAACATAACAATGGCGCAATATTTGTACAAACCGTATGCGATTATCCGCTTGTGGAAGCCATTACGCAGAATGTGGTCAAACATCCTGTGCTGCCCGATGAAGCAAGCCGCGCCAAACTGGAAGAACGCCAAAGTTCCAAGTACACGGAAAAGTATGCCGACTACATCGCTCTGGGTATGGAAGAATGGCGCAAGGCCTATACCGAACATGAAAAAATGGGCAAAAAAGCCGTCCTTTTTATCATGACTGACGACACCAAGAATTGTGATGATGTAGAAGATTATCTAAAAAGAACATATCCCGAGCTGAAGGATGCAATTCTCACCATTCACACCAACAACAACGGCGAAATCTCCGAGGCGGATTCCAAAAAAAGTAAAGAAGAACTGGAAATTCTGCGCAAGGCAGCCAATCAGATCGACAGCTGGGAAAGCCCATATAAGGTGATTATATCGGTTTTGATGCTGAAAGAAGGCTGGGATGTGCGCAACGTAACCACGATTGTCGGCCTGCGCGCTTACGCCGCAAAAAGCAATATTCTGCCTGAACAAACACTGGGTCGCGGTTTGCGCAGAATGTATGTTGGCGCTGAGGCTACTGAATACGTCAGTGTTGTCGGCACGGATGCCTTTATGGATTTTGTCGAGTCCATCAAAAGCGAAGGCGTTGAGCTGGAACGAAAACCGATGGGAACCGGCACCGGCGCTAAAACGCCGATCATTATCGAAGTGGACAATCAGAATGACCGAAAAAATATTGAAAAGCTGGACATGGAAATTCCAGTCATGACGCCGCGAATTTACCGTAATTACAAGAATCTGGAGGAATTAGATCCGGCTGATTTCAATACTTCAAAGGTTGATTACAAACAATTCACGGAAGAGGAAAAACGGGAAATTATTTTTAAGGATATCACGAGCGGTGAGACCAATCATATTACATACCTGGAATCAAACGCTGTTGCCGACTATCGAAGTGTGATCGGATATTTTACACAAGGCATTATGAAAGACTTACGTCTTGTGAGCGGCTACGATGTTTTATATCCGAAAGTAAGGGAGTTCATTGCCGATCATCTCTTTAGCCATCCGGTTGAGATTGATGACCTTAACACGTTGCGAAATTTGTCTGAACCGGGTGCGGCTCAAACGATCATTGAAACGTTCAAGACAAAAATTAATGAATTGACGGTGCAGGATAAAGGAAGTGCGGAAATACGCGACTATATAAAACTTCGGCAGACAAGACCGTTTGTAGCTAAAGAGCAGGGTTTTCTGGTGCCGCAGAAAAGTCTCTTTAATAAAATTATCGGAGACAGCAATCTGGAATTACAGTTCGCCGCGGCTCTGGAAAAATGGCCGGATGTCATTTCCTTTGCCAAAAACTATCTCGCCGTGCATTTTAATCTGGACTATGTTGACTCCAGGAGTAACATATCCAGTTATTATCCCGACTTTTTTGTCAAAACCAGTGAAAAAGAAATTTTTATCGTGGAGACAAAGGGACTCGAAGAAATAGACGTGCCTTTAAAAATGGAACGCATGAAAAAATGGTGCACGGACATCAATCATTTACAAAAGAAAATCCATTTCGATTTTGTTTTTGTTGATGAAGATGATTTTGAAAAATACAGGCCGAATAGCTTTAAGGAATTAGTTACAAGCTTTAGAAAATATAAAACCGAGGCATCTTAGTCTCAGCGCAGAGAAAATATTCTGGTAAATATCAACCGGGTGAAAGTCAAGGAATTCCTGACAAAGTCAACGAACGGCCGGAAGTGCGAGATTCTTGCGCCGCCGGGAGTGTAGTTAACACGCACCGGAGCCTCCAGAACCGCCAGTCCCTTTCTTTTTGCCTGCACGAGGATTTCCACTTCAAACTGAAAGCGCCTTGCTTTTACGGGCAAAACCATTGCCTCGGGCAGAGGATAAATGCGCATGCCGCTTTGGGAGTCGGAAAGAAAAGGTCCACCCGAGAGCCACACCCAGAAATTGGAAAAATGCCTGCCGAAACGGCTCGTCCAGGGAACATGTTCTTCCTGCATGCCTTTTCGCGCCCCCACTACAATTGCGCGCATCCCCTGCGGAATTGCCGCAATCAGAGACAGAGCATCTTCCGGATAGTGCTGACCGTCGGCATCTATTGTAATCGCCCAGTCGGCAACTATCGCCGCAGCGGCAAATCCGCTCAGAATCGCCGCTCCCTTGCCGGTGTTTTCCCGATGACGGATAACCTGAATTCCGGGAACGCTCTTCAGCTCGGCTGCGGTATCGTCCGTTGATCCGTCATCAACAACGAATACCGGAATATTCAAAGCCAGTGCCTGCCGTGCAACCTTCCCTACCGTACCGCCATGGTTGTATGCGGGGATGATGAAAGCAAAACGGTTTTTATTCTTTTCGGAACTCATATTATTTTTCTCTAATACCGTAATTTCTCATTAGTAGCCACGTCTCTCCGGGAGGGAACAGTGTCACTCATTGTCCCCCGCTGGCGGGAGTGCAGATGGTGTTTGTCCCCCTTTGGAGGGGGCAGGGGGAGGTATTATTTCGTCAATAATCCTTTCAATCGCCATCATGACACCTTCTATATTCGTCAATACTTCTTCATCTGTAAATCTATAAACATAAAAACCAGCTTGTCTAAGCTTATCGTCTCTATGGTTGTCTTTTTCTAATTTATTGTCATGGGTAATTCCATCAACCTCTATAACTAAACGAAGCTCTTTACACATAAAGTCGGCAATGAAATCTAAAACCGGTCTTTGCCTTCGGAATTGATAACCTTTCATTCGTCCGGCTCGCAAAACATATTTCCATAAACATGCCTCTCCCTTGGTCATCTCTTTGCGAAGCTTATTGGCAAAAGGTTGTAAACGTTTATTGTAGCTGCATAAATTATTTTTATCAGCTTCCATACAACCCTACCACCCCCTTCGCCCCCGCCAGCGGGGGACAACCAAATGTCCAGACTCTCAGGAATTTGTATATGTATCGGGAAAAAACCTGCGCCGATAATGGCACTTCCCAAAAAAATCATTTCCAGTATGAAACATCTTGTTCTGTTTTCATTTCTGGCAAGAATGCTATTGCCCAAGTCCCCGGCCCCATATGAGCACCGGATGTCAGCGACAACGGCTGGAGAATTATTTCGGCCTGCGGAAAATCTTCGGCGATGAGCGGCTTAATTTTGCCCGCCACCAGATCGTAATTATCGGAATACTCAAGCATGATCAGTGCTTTTGCATCTTTTGCCAGCGAGGCCGCCAGGCGCTCCCGCGCCATCTTTATCTGGTCATCTGAATTGCGCACCACTCCGATCTTTTTTGCTCCTTCCGGCTGTGGCGATATGACCGGCTTCATTTTCAGCATATCACCGAAAAAAGCACTTGTTTTGGATAATCTTCCCCCTGCAGCCAGATATTCCAGTTTGTCCAGAAAAACATACTCTTCACAGACTTCCAGCACCCTATGGGCAAAGACAATCGTCTTTTCCACATCGTTTGTTTTATTCAAAAATCGGGCGGTGGCCAGCACGATTAACGCCAGTCGTCCCGAAGCGGCACCTGTATCAATAATAATCAGACGATTTTGCCAATCGTGCCGTTTCTTCCATGCCGCAGCAGTGCTGAAATTGCCCGTATAGACGGAACCAACGCAAAGATACATCACCCGGTCAAACCTGGCCGTCACGCTTTCATAAAACTGATGCCGCTCAAAAACCGATGCTTGGGACGTGGAAACCTTAATTCCCCGCTTCATGGCGGCATAAAGTTCCCGCGGATGAAAATTCGTTTCGGGCAGGCTCTTTACTCCTATGGTCAGATAGCTCGGAAGAAGGGTAAGACCGTTTTTTTTCGCATCGGCACGGGTTAAGGAACCTGCGGCATCGGTCATTATATGCAGAGTTTTATTAAATCCGGCGTTTTTAAATTCGTCAATCTGCTCGCGGAGATTGTCATCCTCCCAGCTTACCATGCTGCCGAATTTTGCCGCTTCATCTCTCACTTTTGCTATATTATCGGTATGCAGGTGGATTTTATAAAGATCACCTTCAGGAATTACAATCACACTTTCCTGATCTCGCGTTATGTTTGCCAGCTCACTTTGCGACAAGTTTCGCGCCTCAACGACAAAATCCACGCAGTAGCCTGCTTCTGAATTTTCCTGAAATCCGGAAGAAATATGCAGGTGATTTTTAAATAGCTCGGTGACCGGCCGGTATTCCTGCTCCGATTCCGCAAGCGTTTGGAAAAAGCCGTCAAAAAAAATATACATGCCCAAAGCACCGGCATCCACAACACCGGCGTCCTTCAATTTCGGCAGTATTGCACAGGTGCCCTGCACCGTTTTTTCGAGATGCTCCATGATGGAATCTATCGTCTTGCGGTCAAGACCGGCAGTTGGAGAAGGCCATGACTCGACAAGCACATCAAAAACGGAGAGCATTGTTCCCGGACGGGGATCATTTACCGCGCGCCAGGCACGTTTGCGTCCCTCTTCGGCACACTTATAGAGATTTTGCCGGGTTTCCGCCCGGTAGAATGCCGAAAAAAAACGGGAGGCGATATTACCGGAGTTGCCGCGGGCGGATAAAAGAAGCTCGCGGATCACCATTTCCTGATCCGCCTTGCCGGACATGAGCGGCATGAGACTGATGGACAGATTGCGGCCGGTATCACCGTCGGCCACCGGAAATACATTTATGGAATCGAGTAAATCCGCCCAGGCGGCCACACGTTCCACGCCGGCCGTAAAAGATTTTTTCAGTAATTCATCCATTTAAAAAACCTAAAGCCCTGCGGATATCCTCCGGAATTCTGAAGATTGTCTCCATTTCCGGAATCTTTACGGTCACCTGTTCCGTTCGCCCGCGGGCGCAGATTTTACCGTCTGTGGCCATTATAACCTCAAAATCAACGACCAGTTTGACACGGGCATCAACAAGCGTCGCGCGGACGAGAATTTCATCGCGATGACGTAGAGGGTAAATATGCTTGGTGGAAGTCCGGATTATGGGAAAAATCAATTTGTGTTTTTCATAATAGGAATACAAATCAACACCGTAATGATCAAAGAGCGCAGCGCGCGCCACTTCAAAATAATTCAGATAATTGCCGTGCCAGACGATCTGCATCGGATCCAGATCAAAAAAGGGCACGGATAATTTTACTTCGAAACTTTTTTTATTTTCGTCCATTTTCCAATCCTGTAAAAAAATCGGAATACCTAATCGCCGCACACATGTCTTCAATGTCGGCATCGAGCGGCCTGTCTTCCACAACCGGTGCGCTGACCAGACGAATTTTTTCGCAAGCGCGGGCCAAAAACGGCCGCACCTGCACATTTCCCCGAATATCGCAGGCCTGTACCGCCGCAAGCAGGTGAATGGCGAGAACCCGCTCCGTCAAGGTGCAAATCCTTTCGGCATCGCGTGCGGCGATAGTACCCATACTGACCTTGTCCTGGTTATGCGATTCCGTGGAACGGGAAAAAGACGCAGCCGGCATTGTGCCTTTCAAGGCCTCCGCCGCGAGAGCCGACGAAGAAATGGACATCGCTTTAAAGCCATGACGCAGGCCGTCTTCTCCGCTGAAAGTCCGCACCAGATCCCCCGGCAATCCCCTGTTTAAATGAGGATCAACCAGAAGCATTACCTGACGGTCGCACATATCGGCAACCGATGCCAGTGCGGCTTTTAAACCGTCCATGGCAAAGGCGATATGACCGCCGTAGAAGTTTCCGCCCATAAGTACCGCCCCCGATGCCGGATCAAACAGCGGATTATCATTCGAGCTGTTGGCTTCGGTCTCCACCCATTTTTTTATCCAGGCGAGTCCGTCGGCGAGAACTCCCAGCACCTGGGGAGCACAGCGCAGCGAGTAAGGATCCTGCAGCGTCTCCAGTGCATCATCTTCGAGCTTACTCGCCGCCACCTTTGCCGAAAGCAATCTTGCAATCCGGGCGGCAACAAGCGTCTGCCCGGGGAAAGGTTTGGCTTCCGAAAGCACCGGATGATAATGATGGGCGTTCCCTTTCAGGGCATGAACGGAAAGGGCGGTAGCGTAAACTGCGGCATCAAGAATACGGCCTGCTCTCTCCACATCTACGGCAGCGATTCCCGTCATCGTTGTAGTACCATTCACCATGGAAAGAGGTTCTTTGGGTAAATATTTATAAGATTTAAGCCCGGCCTTTTTTATGGCCTTATCCGCCGGCATTCTCTCCTCGCGATAAAACACTTCCCGCTCGCCGGCAAGACAGGCGCCGATATACGACATCGGAGTCAAGTCGCCGGAAGCACCTACCGATCCCTCACAGGGAACTACCGGTGTTATTCCGCAATTTAAAAAATCCGCCATCTGGCGAAGCAGCGCGACGGATACGCCGGAATATCCCCGGGCCAGGCAGATTATCCGGCACAGCATTGCAGCACGGGTTTCTTCAATCCCGATGGGATCTCCCGTACCACAACCGTGAAAGCGGAAAATATTTTCGCCGTTCGTGAGAGCAGCGGACATAGACATCCTTCGGCCGCAGGACTTGCCATAGCCGGTCGTCACACCATAGACAGGTATATTCCGGCGCAGTGATTCCATAAGTATTTGCCGTGTTTTTTCCATACGGCGGACAAATTCCCTGTTTCCGCTTATTTTCACCTTCATTCCATCCCGCGCCACGGCGATAATATCGTCAAAACCGACATTGTTTCCGTCAATAACGAGAATCGATTTTTTACCGATTTTTTTCATTTTTCCAACGTCTCCCCTTTGTTTCCAACATGAACCTATCAACGCACACGTGCTTTATAGGTTCCGTCCTGTTTTTCCTTATCTATAACTTTTTTCAGCATTTTAAACATCTTATAATTCTGCGGTTCTTCTTCATAGAATTTATCCCAGGCATAGTAGTACAGCGATTGGAGCTGCTCCGGCGTCAGCAATTTGGGCTGAAATACCACCTTGCCGCAGGTATAGTCGTTCCAGTCATGGGAAAAAATTCTCCCGGCCGAGGCGAGATCGTCAAATGTCCGGGTGTGCGGAAAAGGCGTCAATATCGTAAATTCCGCCATATCGAGCTCTATCGCCAGCAGAAAATCGACCAGCTTTTTAATATAATCTTCCGTATGATAATCAAGTCCCAGAAGGATACTGCCTTCGACGGCGATTCCGTAATCGTGATATCTCTTAATGCGATCGCGGATAAAGTCGGATGAATCAAATATCGCCTGATAAACAAACCAGGCTCCGGCCTGGGCTGCGAGATCCAGCACCTTGTCGTCATTTTCAATCGGATGACAGCACCATTTCTTCTTGAGCGGAATCATTTCCTTAAAAAGCCCGATTTCCCAATCTTTATCCTGCGCCAGTGAATTATCGACAATAAAAAGGCGGTTATTGTCGATAGCGGACATCTCCGCAATGACCCGGTCGTAAGGACGGGGACGAAACTGCCGGCCGCCTAAAAAGTTGACACAGCAGGGATAACAGTTGAAACGGCAGCCGCGGGAAGCGTGCACAAGATCGACCATTTGCACTCCCCGGTAATTATACAGTTCGCGGTTTAAAATATCGCGCCGCGCCGAACCGACACTCTCAATCGGCGGAAAATTCTGATAATAGTTATAAATCTTTTGCAGCCGGCCGTTTTTCAAATCGGCAAATACCTGTTCCATCCGCCCTTCCGCCTCGCCGATAAAGACCGCATCGGCATGGGCGGCCGTTTCTTCGGCGTGCAGCATGGTGGCTATTCCGCCGAAAATTACCTTGCTGCCCAGTTTCCTGTAGGCATCGGCAATCTCCCAACCGCGTTTGACCTGGGCGGTCAGCATCATTGATATGCCTATAAAATCGGCATCCTTCTCAATTGTCAGTTCCTGCACATTTTCATCAATAAATTCGACTTCCACATCCGGAGGCAGCGCCGCGGCAAAAACAACCGGCCCGTGCGGCGGCAGTTGAAACCGCGTCTGACGATCAAGTTTTTCCCACCGGGGATAAATTAGTTTAAATTTCATGAGAATATTTATTTCCAGTCTTTTATTTTATAATTGCCTTGGCGATAATTTGTTTCATGATTTCATTTGTTCCGGCGACAATACGGGTGACCCGGATGTCGCGCCAGGCGCGGGCAATCGGATATTCCTCGCAGTAGCCGTAGCCGCCGAAGAGTTGCAGGCAGCGGTCGGCCACCCGCCAGGCCATTTCCGTAATCCAGAGCTTAGCCATGGAGACATCAATGACCACGGCGTTTTTCTGCCAGTGTTCCACAATCATTTTATCCACAAAAGTCCGACCGATTTTTACTTCCGCGGCCATTTCCGCAAGCGCAAACTGCGTGTTTTGAAATCCGGTAAGAGGTTTGCCGAATACCTGCCTTTCCCGGCAATAACGAATCGTCTCGGCGAGGATGAATTCGGCGGCCGTCTGAGCTCCGATGGTGCAGACCAGGCGTTCCTGCTGGAGATTGGTCATGAGGTTTTTAAATCCGGTGCCTTTTTTACCCAGGCGGTTTTCCTTCGGTATCCGGCAATCGGTAAAAAACAGTTCCGCCGTATCCTGGCTGCGCCAGCCTATTTTATCGAGACGGTTACCCTTTGTAAAACCGGGAGTGCCGGCCTCCACCAGAAACAAATCAACGGCGGCATGGGGATTTTCCTCACGGGGATCCCTGGCCACAACAATAACCAGATCACAATTGATTCCGTTGGAGATAAATGTTTTCTGCCCGTTCATAATAAACGAATCACCGTCGGCGTAAGCGGTGGTTCTGATACCGGCCAGATCGCTTCCCGCCTGCGGTTCACTCATGGCAATCGCCATGATCCGCTCGCCGCTGATGCATCCGGGCAGATATTTTTTCTTCTGTTCCTCGGTGGCAAGCTGCACCAGATAAGGCACAACAACATCGCCGTGCAGACGCGCGGAAAGGCCGTAGAAATTTGCTTTCGCCATTTCTTCAATCAAAATTGCCGAATACAGAAAATCGGCGCCCGCTCCACCGTATTCCACGGGAACCGACGTACACAGAAATCCGCCCTTCCCCAGTTTTTCCCAGGCCCAGCGCGGCACAATGCCGTCGCGCTCCCAACCATCCACATGCGGAATAATTTCTTTTTCCAGAAACCTTCGGAAAGATTCCCGGAAAATGCGATGCTCTTCCCGATAAGGAACAATTTCCATATAAAGCCTCGATAAATCAGGCTGAAGACTGAAAGTTGAGGACTGAAGGGACGGACACCGGCACATGCCGATACCAGCCGCCCAACATAATCAGCCCTTTTCCGTTCCGTTTTCTTCCGCCCGTTTTTTTAAAATTCTCTTCAGAATCTTGCCGCCCGAATTACGGGGAAATTCGTCGACGAAAAATATCTTCCGGGGAATTTTATAGCAGGCGATTTTCCCGTCAAGCGCGCTCACAACAGCGCTTTCCGTTATCAGCGCATCTTTTTCCCTAATAATAAAAGCACCGACCACTTCGCCTCTTTTGGAATCAGCAAGCCCGACAACGGCCGCCTCCCTGATCCCGGGAATTCCCTGCAGCGCGCGCTCCACTTCCACAGGATAGATATTTTCGCCGGAGGAGATGATCATCTCGACTTTTCTCCCGACAATATAAACAAAACCTTCTTCATCACGCCGTCCCATATCGCCCGTACGAAACCAGCCGCCGGCAAAGGCGGCTTTTGTGGCCGCCTCTTTGTTCCAGTAACCGGCAAAAATATTCGGCCCGCGGACGATAATTTCTCCCGGCTCAGCCGGCCGGACATCGCATCCCCCGTCGTCCACGATGCGGAGATCCACATGAAACACTTCCTTGCCGACCGAACCCGCCTTGCGGATCGAATCCTCAAGATCGAGCGAAGTAAGCCTCCCGGTTTCGGTCAGCGCATATCCCTGCACGAATCCCACACCTTTTTCATCCTGATATTTCCGGATAACCGACAGGGGGATCGGCGCACCGCCGGAAATAAAGAAATGGACATGCGACAGATCAGATTCGCTCCATTCCGGCGCATTGGCCATCAGCTGATACATTACCGGCACGGCAAACATGTAGTTCACTTTTTCCCGGCAGATGGTCTCGAGGGTCTCCGAAGCGCTGTAAAAGCTGCTGACCACCAGGCTCCCGCCCGCATAAACAATCGGTGTTACGGAAGCTGCGAGCGCTCCGATATGAAACAGGGGCGCAACAACAAGCGATTTATAAGAACGGTCGATACCGTAACCCAAAAGTGAATGGATGGCGCCGAACAGAATATTCTGATGCGTGAGCACCGCTCCTTTCGGATCGCCGGTTGTACCGGATGTATACATGATAAACAGCGGATCCGGCAGGCCGACTTCCGCTGCTGCCTTCGGCTCCTCAGACTCAAGTCCTTCGACATAATCCTCAAATACCGGATCGCCCGAAACCTGTGCGGCAGTGAGGCAATAATATTTCGTATGAACGCCGGCGGTTTTGATCTCGGCAATCCTTGCTGCAAATTCAGGCGAATAGATGAGCATTTCCGGTGCGCTGTCACGAAGAATATATAACAGCTCCGGAACGGCCAGCCGGAAATTCAGGGGAACCATGATAATTCCGGTTTGGGCACAGGCGAAAAATATCTCCAGAAACTCACTGGAATTGGACAGCAGAAGCGCGATGCGCATTCCTTTAGCCACTCCCAGGTGTCCCAGCGCGCGGGCGGTCCGATTTACTTTTGCGGCAAACTGCCGGTTGTCGTAAACCCTGTTTTTCTCCGCCAGAAACGGCTTATCCGGTGCAATAATCGCCCGTTTGCTGATCCATTCCCCGATATTCAAAATCGCTCCTTCCTAACTTTCGCCGCAGCTTAAAATTATATAAACATAAGTTCCGCCGAAGGATATGCCGGCCAGAACCGCATTTTTTATATTCACTGCCTTTTTTTCTTTGAGGACAAAGTTTCCGCACACTTCCGGTAAATTAAGCCCGACGGTCGGCGGTAAAAATCCTTCTTCCACAGATAACGCCAGAGTGCAAGCCCGAATACCACCGCCGGAAAAACTCTCACCCACAGCACCCTTTACGGAGGTGATGAGCGGCTTTTGTGCACACGGAGCGAACATTTCAGTGTAAGCCCGGGCTTCCATGCGATCCGGCTCAATACCGCCGTTTGCCGCCGCCATTATAACCGATATATCCGCGGATTCAATTCCGGAATTTTGCAGCGCGCGCCGCAGCGTTCGTAAAACCGTCTCCGGATCACGGGACCAACCGGCAGGCGCGGTGGGCGATGAACTCTGGCCGAAACCTTTTATTTCGCAATAAGGTTTTTTCCCTCTCGCCAGAGCCGAGCGCAGAGTTTCCAGGCATAAAATACCGCAACCTTCTCCGGCCACCATGCCGTTGCGGTTACGGTCAAAAGGCCGGGCGGCTTCACTTTTCCCATCCAGAGGGGAAAGGCCGGAAAACCGGGTCAGCGTTTCATAATAAAATTTCGATAAAATGTCCACACCGCCGGTCAGCATGAAATCAGCCGCACCACGGCGTATTTCCGATACTGCGTAAGCTATCGCCGTTTCCGCGGAAACGGCGTAATGAGTCACCGTAGTATTGACTCCGCGAAATCCCAATTCAATGGAAGCATGCCCGGCCGGCGCATTCATTACCGTGTTCGGCACTAAAATAGGATTGACCAGATGCGGTCCTTCGGTAATCAGCGTCCGGGCAAACTGCTCGGTGACATCGGTGGCGCCGAAAGACGTGCCCAGCAGAATACCGATGCGGTCCCGGTTGCCGGCGGTTACCTGCAATCCCGCATCGTCGAGAGCAAGACGCGCGGCGGCGGTAGTCAGAAGGGAAATTCTGTCCATCCGCCGGATGTTTTTTACAGAGATGAAATCGCGCGGCGCAAAATCTTTAACTTCCGCCCCGCAATGAGACGGGAACGCCGTCGTATCGAAAGACTGAATTTCGCGAATGGCGGTTTCTCCGGCAAAAATCCTGCGGCCGAATTCCTTTTTACCTATGCCCAAAGGCGTCACCATGCCGATGCCGGTGACGACGATTTTCTGATCAGCGGAAGTGGGCTCCTTATTATCCATTCCAGTTGCCCTTTTCATCATATTTACCGAGAATCAGTGTTGTGTTATTGCCGCCGAAAGCAAACGAGTTGGAAAGAACGATGCGCAGGTCAGCAGGCCGCGATCCGTCTGTGACATAATCAAGATCACACAACGGATCCGGATTGCGGTAATTAATCGTCGGCGGTATAAAACCGTGCTGAAGTGCAAGCAGGCTGACGATAGCTTCAAGAGCGCCGGCCGCCCCCAGCGTATGGGCGGTCATGGCTTTGGTGGAACTCACCGGAAGATTATAGGCGCGCCTGCCGAATACTTCCTTGATCGCCGTGGTCTCCATTACATCGTTGACCGGCGTTCCCGTACCGTGGGCGTTTATATAATCGACATCGTGAGGTGTAAGACCGCTGTCGGAAAGAGCCGCCCGCATGGAACGAACGGCGCCGGATGCTTTTTCATCGGGTGCCGTCATATGGAAGGAATCGCAGGTAACACCGTATCCCAAAAGCTCGCCGATAACCCGGGCGCCCCGGGCCAAAGCCGTATCCAGTGATTCCAGAACCAGGACAGCCGCCGCCTCTCCTAATGACAACCCTTCGCGGTCCCGGTCGAATGGATGACAGACGCCGGGATCGAGCGATTTGAGGGCGTTGAACGCCGCGTATGTTATACGGCACATGGGCTCGACACCGCCGGCCAGCATGATTCGCGCCTGGCCGTTTACGATCAGATCCCTCGCATATCCGATGGCTGTGGCCCCGGCCGAACAGGCTGTCATGAAAGTTGCTTTGGGACCGGACAGTCCCAGGGTGGAAGCAATGCGATCGGCGGAAGATGCGCAATAAACACTGGATAAGCCGGAAAAATGCACGTGCCCGCCGCCTTTTTTCAGGTAATCCCGGTAAAAGAACTCCGCCTCTAAAAGTCCGCCGGAACCGCCGCCGATGGACACACCCGTTTCTTCCTTAAGCTGCGGAGGCAGGGGATAAAGTCCGGCCTGGGAAAATGCCGCAAGAGTTGCGGCCAAAGAAAGCATATCCGCACGGGACATCCGTTTAAGAGAAAAATCCCGCGGTATGTAATTACGGGCGGCAAAATTTTTAATCTGACCGCCGTTTTGGGAGCGGAATCCGGATGTTTCAAAAAGATTGAGCGGGCCGATACCACATACTCCCGCGCGTAATGCCGCTGCAAAATCGGAAACATTATCGGCAACAGCGTTGATCGTCCCTAATCCGGTGATTACAATTCGTTTTTTTCCTGGCATGATCCATCCCGTTTGTCTGCGCCTTATTCATCGGATTTTAAGGCCGTTCTACCTGAGTTTTGCACTTACCTGTCCGCGTCCCGGGAAACGGCATCTTCAAAAAACGCTCTGGACTGATCGGCAAGAACGGCGGCGGAAAAATTTTCACTGGCGTAATCCGGTTTCAGGCAGCGGATAATTTTTACCTCAATCCGGCTAAAATTGCGAGTTCCGAATAAAAATGATCCCGGCCGGAAAAGATCATTCGTACCTTGGAGCAAAACCAATTGCAACGGCGCCGCGCAGTAACGGGCAATACTGAAGACGCCTTTATTGAATTCCGTGAGTTTTCCGTTCCGGCTTCTCGTCCCTTCCGGAAAGACAAACAAATTGCCGCCGGAAGCCAGATGTTTTTTAATATTTTCCAGATTTTTGATCATTGCCGGTCCCGTCATTTCGCTGGGGGTGGATGGAATATATCCGGAATTTCGGAGCAACCATCCGAAAAAAGGAACGGTAAAAAAAGTGCTTTTAACTATCGTGCACTGTTGCGGCAAAAGTGAAATCAGCAGGATGGGATCAAGATAAGATATGTGATTGCAGACAATTACGGATGAACGGATTGCCCGGACTTCCTCCTGGATTACAAATTTTGTCCGGAGAACGAGCAGGCGCACCAGCGTAAAAAAAATCTTCATGTGCAGGTAACTTAATTTCTGAAAAGTCCTCACGCGATCTTTGGAAAAAAGATATGCCGGGATGTATAATAAAAAGAAAAATGCCACGGAACCGAAAAGGAAGTAAGACCATAAAAGCAGGGTGATAACCAAATCAGTTAAGCGCTGGATGATCTTCATCGGGAGCATTTCTTCTTCAGGATATTTTTTGCAAAAGCAAAATGGTATTTACTCCGCCAAAAGCAAAATTCTGAATAACCGCTGTTTTAACCGGATGTTCAATAATTTTTTGTACATGCCGGATCATCGCACAGCGTTCATCAATCTCTTCCAGATTCAATGTCGGAGCAATGAATCCATCCTGCATCATGTAAAGAGCAAGAGTAGCCTCAATACTCCCGCAGGCGGCCATAGTATGTCCCATATAGCCTTTTAACCCTACGACATAAGGATGGTCGCCGAAAACACTGCCGATGGCCTGGGCTTCAATAATGTCACCCATTTTTGTGGCGGTGGCGTGGGCGCTGATAAAATCGACTTCGGAAGCGGCAATTTTTGCGTTGGCCAGCCCCAGTTTCAGTGTATTGGTTATTCCGCCGAGATTAGGCAGAATCAGGTCACCGCCGTTGTTGTTGCAGGCGAAACCGATCACTTCCGCCAGGATGGTGGCACCGCGCTTTTTGGCAAATTCGTATTCTTCCAGCATGAGCGCTCCGGCGCCTTCAGCCGCCACCAGCCCGTCACGCAATTTATCGAACGGACGCGGAGTACGTTGCGGCTCGTTATTGAAGGCCGTGGAACACGCCAGCAGATTATCAAAAACAGCAACCGTAAGCGTATCGTACTCATCGGCACCGCCGCACAGCATTGCTTCCTGCATGCCGAATTTTATTGCCTCATAACCGTAACCCAGGGACTGGCTGCTCGTCGTGCAGGCTGTGCAGGAAGAAATCACCCGGCCGGTAATGCCGAACATCTTGGTGATGTTGACGGCGGTCGTATGTACCATTGATTTCAGATAGTCAACGGCGCCGATAGTAGAATAAGCGCTTTTATCCGCCATACCGAAAAAGGTCCGGTAAATCTCCCGCTGCGTGGAAGGGCTGCCGTGAATGGAACCGAACGCAACACCCAGCTTGCCGGAAGTTATAAATTCCCGGGATAACCCCGATTGTTCCAGAACTTCGCGTGCCACCTGGCAGGCATAATAAGTGCACGGCGCCATTGTTTTCCGGTATTGCCGCTGAAAATCATAATCAATCGGATAGTCCACTGTTCCGTAAACCCGGGAATGAATGTAACGCCCGATCAACTCATCTTCCCGGAGAGGCTTTACGCCGGAGACGCCTTTTTGCAGGCTTTCCACTATTTTATCTTTCCCGTGACCGATCGGCGTTATCGCCGAACAGGCTGTAATGACTACCCTGCGTTCCATAAATTATTTTCCCGCCGCCACTCTTGCCCGGATAATTTTTTCAACATAGTCGCAAATCTGGTTTATCGTACGGATTTCCATGGCCTGTTTTTTTTCTTCCTGCGTAAGCTCAAAACCAAGCATTTTTTCTATTTCGAGCAAAAGCTCAATAGCATCGATACTGTCGAATCCGTATGCTTCCCGCAGGTTATCATCGAGGCCGGGATTCTCAACTTCAAATTCCCGGCGGAAAATATTTTTAATTTCTTTTTCAATTTCCTCGCGTATCATATTTAATTCCAATCTTGAAATTAGTTTCGGGGCTTTTCAGGAACCGTTTGCCGTAAGTTTTTGAACAACGGCTTAGCAAATATTTCCGTGTTTTTCTATAATTAAAAAATGACAAAGATTCCGGATCTTCCGGATCTCTCTAACCCAACAGAGAAACGGACGACAGTATTATCTTGCCGCAAAAAAATAAGCGACACCAATCTTTCCCTCCTCTATGGTCACTTGCCGAGTCTGGGTGCCTCCGTTATATTCAACGGCAAGTGTATGATCGCCCGGTCCGAGTTCATTTATCCTTAAATAATGTACTTGCCGGGGAAGAGTCACCCAGCTGCGCAAATCCGCCTTCTCTGCTGCAATCCATTGGCTGCTCGCCACACCGATCGCCACTTTTGCAAACAGCCCGCCGAACGGAACATTTTTCAAAGCCTGCTCCGCCAGCATTTGAGCACCTACCTGAGCAGCGGCCTTACCAGTCATCCGCGCCATCAGTTTTGCCATCATGGCATCCTTGTTGCGTTCATACTGGCCGAAGATCGTCTTTTCCAGATCATAAATCTTGTTTGTTTTCCCAATGGGCTTTCCGTCAACGGTTATCGTGCAGTTCTCTACAGTCGCCTCCATAGCATTGTAAGCGGCATAGGTAAATCCCAGAGTTACCGATCCTGCCCCGGCTATTACGGTAGCAGGTCCGTATTTCACTTCATATTTTTGGGGAGCCATTCCCACATCGACAAAGACGATAAGGTCATTTGCTTTTTCCTTTTTATTTTCCAGACGGGCAATTTCATCGTCCCATTTCATTTTGCGATATTCTATTTTCGCATCATCATGCTTTCCTTCCATTTCGTAGACGACCGCACTCAATAACCGGGCGAAGGGATTTTCCAGGTAGGCCCGCTCCGGATTTTCTTCGATGTACTGATTAATTCTGTTGATGGTCTTGTTTCTTTCCACCCTTGCCCCGTCAAAATCCCCTTTCCCCAGATAGGCCAGGACAAGATACGGGGGAATCATTAATTTTTCGTGCATCTCGGGTTCGTATTCGGCCACGGTATCGTCCGTTGCGAGCGATCCCAAACCTTCCGGAATACTTACCGTCCCCTCAATGGTAAGAAAACGTTTCTCCGCTTCATGCAGATCGGCAATAGTTTGATCATAATTCCCGGCGGCCAGGGCGATTTTCCCTCTTTCCAAAAGTTTCAAATGTTTGTCCTGATTGGCACCGCCTTTGGCCTGGGATGCCTGATAATTCCTGTCAGCAAGTTCCAGGGCGGCGGCAAACGAACCGACGGTCAGATGAGAGACCACCGGCGCATATTCCATGGTGTAACCGCTCGGAGGAATTACCTGCCGGATTATTTCCGGTTCCGGCTTTTTCTCCGGAGACGCCGCGGCAACTTCCGTCTGCTCTTTACCTTCCGGAGACGGTGTTGCCGTTTCCGAATCGGCTGTTTTCTCCGGAAGGGCTTCCGCAACTTCCGTTTGCTCCTTACCTTCCGGAATGGCACCGGCAATTGCCGCCTGAACCGGAATACCTACGGAAAAATTATAACGGGCCGCCACTGTATATCCTTTTCGGCTGTAATCGTAATAGGCCCTGGCTTCATAAACTCCCGTCGCCGGCGGTTTAAAGACAAGAGAACCCTGACTCATCCCTTTGGGTGTGTATTGATATTCCCCGGCTTCGGTATCCGGAGAACCGGCCGGGACTATGCATATCCAGTCCGAGTCATTTCCGGGTGCATCGGAAAAAATCACGTTGATTGTTTCGCCGGCCTGATAAGCAGTTTTTTCCGTTTTCACCGGCAGTCTTTTTCCCGGAACGTTTTCCGCTACCGGCTGTTTCCGCTGGTCAACGGAAAAAGCATACCGGGCAGCCACTACATACCCCAGGCGGCGATAATTGTAATAGGCCCTTACTTCATATTTACCAGGCGCCGGAGAACCAAAGAGCAAAGAACCCTGGCTGGTCCCCCGCGGCATGTAATTATAACTTCCGGCTTCAGTATCCGGTGAACCGGCCGGAGCTATGCATATCCAGTCCGAGTCATTACCGGGTGCATCGGAAAAGATTACTTTGATCGCTTCACCGGCCTTGTAAACAGACTTTTCCGTTTTTACGGATGGAGCCGCCCAAGCAAAGGATAGCTGGAAGAAAACAGCCGCCGTAGTTAAAATACCAATTAAAACAATTGTTTTTTTCTTGATCATAAATAAAATATCTGCACCGGCCTTCTTCATCAGCAGTCACGATGATGAACGTAAGTTATAAACCGCTTTGTTTCGATAGCGGAGGAGGAATTTTAAAAATAATGAACAACCTCGCCGCAAGCAGCGGGGTATCATAAAGTGTACGGTCCTTCTCCAATCGCAGTAAACTGCGGGGAATACGACCCCGGGATCCCGAATAGCTTCGCCCAAACTCGCTCGCCCTGCATACGCTGGGCTTTGCTTTCGGGATCAATTCCACTTTCGGTTCAACCTTCATTGCATTCGTTTTCAGCGAGTGTCATTGATTTAACGTACCTGTTTACCCATGAATTCCAGCTCTTTTGTAAATCGTTCAGTGCCGACAACCTGCCTTACCGCATTAAACGAGCCCAGGATGCTGCCCAAAACCCCCGGTGCTACAACATTTTGCCCGGCGAGATAAAGCCCGTTAACAGGTATTTTATTCAACGAAGCAATTTTCATCAACTGGCTTGCCGAATGCATTACCCCGTAGCAGGAACCTTCGGGACAATTAACATAATCTCTGAGCGTGAGCGGCGTAAAAATATCCAGTATTTCCGCATTCTGCAGATTTCCAAAAATTTCGCGGGCCTCCTGCAAAAGTTTCCGGGCCATGCCCGTTTTTTTCTCCGTATATTCTCGGCCGCGCTTGCCGGAGGTTGTATTTTCCCACTGCCGCCATTCGCTATATAATGATTTTGTAATAATCGAAAGTAAATTTGTGCCACGGATATTGCCCCGGTGCAGCTGATAAAATACTCCCTTGTGCAATGTGCCGCCCGGTCCCGCCTGAAGCCGGTAAATATTGTATGTCAGCTCCCGATGCGCCTGTGCATCAACACTTACCTGCACAACGACAACTCCGTCCGTTTCCTGCAAATCCAATATGCGCTGCCTGTAAGAACTTTTCAGAGTATCCGCATCGAGAAGTCCGAGCAATGCTTTGGGATGAATTGCGGCAATCACGGCTGAGGCCGGTAAAACTTCTCCTGATTTCAGCCGCAAACCGGATATATTGACGTCCGTGAGTAGAATTTTCTCAGCGCCGTTATTTAATACGAGTTTGCCACCCAGTTCGGCAAAGCGCTTCGCAAAAATATCCGCCATTTTGCCGCCGTTTTCTTTCAGACGCCAGGTGGAAAATAAGTAACCTGCCAGAACCATGAAATAAAAAATCACCGGACACCGGTCGGCGGGAACTCCGATAAGCTGCGCAGGTACAGCCAGAACCGCCTGCAAATCATCGGAGATATTCAATTTTTGCAGATACTCGCCAAGAGGAATGAAATAATCAATATTCCGGAAGGGATCAGCCGGATTCGTCAAAAAAGAAGGCTCCAGCATGAATCGGGAAATTTCCCGCAGATCTTTTACAATTACGGCAATTGCCGCCGCATCTTCAGGGAAACAACTCAGCAGTTTTTTTTCGTAGAGATCAATACCTATGGGCAGATCAAAAGTAAATTTATCAAAAACATAACGGTCAATTATGCCCTCCGAACCCATTTGTTCAAAAATATCGGCAACGCTGATGCCCAGCAAGCGGAATATCCTGCCTAAAGGTTCCTCCGC
>MVRV01000168.1 GCA_002068015.1 Smithella sp. PtaU1.Bin162 | reverse complement strand
ATTTGACGCTATTTGCCAAATAAAGCATACATCGGTACAATCAATCATGCCTTTCTTCCCATTGCAGATCATTTTCCGTAAAACGCTGGGCCAGAATTTCCCGGGCGGCGGAAGCTTTTGATTCCGGAACAAAAATCCGTACTTCACCCAGCCCGTCAACATCCAGAGAACATGATATTACGCCGATGGCTTCGTATTGCAGGCGCGCCGGTATGCCGTCGGTTTGCAGGCGGCCTAAAATTATTTGAGCGGTAACCAGGCCTGCCGTCCGGCAGACGACGATCCAGTTTTCTTCCATCGTCGGAACCTCCTTTTATTTTGTCCCGGGTAAATATTATATCCGAAAGAAATTTTTAAGCAATGTTATCTGTTTTTACCTGCGTAAGGGGGTAGTTTATGTTTTCTGCTTTTACGGGGTTGGAGACAGTAAAAAAGCGACAGCATTTTTACAATAGTCAGGAAACATTATAAAAAAGACCAGAATACCATATATTGTGGTATGGATATTTTATTAATACATTTTATTGTATTTTTTCTTTACAAAGAATATATCTTTTGTTAAAGTTTTTGAAATTTCAGGGGAAGTATTAAAGACGATTTATGAATCTTAAAAGATTAGAAGTGTCCGGTTTTAAATCATTTCGCGATAAGGTTGTTCTTGATTTTTCAAGCGGCGTCACGGCTATTGTCGGGCCAAACGGATGCGGAAAATCGAATGTTGTTGATGCCATTCGCTGGGTTATGGGTGAACAGCGGGTTAAGGCCCTGCGCGGAAAAAAGATGGATGATGTTGTCTTCAACGGCAGCCAGGATGCCGCTCCGGTAAGCATGGCGGAAGTAACAATGACTTTATCCGCCAACGGACAGAGCTTTCCCGGTCCTTATGCGGAAATGGCGGAGGTGTCCATTACCCGCAGAGTTGTCCGCGACGGGGACAGCGAGTATTATATTAATCGAGCTCCCTGCCGCCTGCTTGATATTAAAGAATTTTTTATGGGGACGGGGGTCGGTACGCGAACTTATTCTCTGGTTGAACAGGGCAGTGTGGCGAATATGGTTGAAGCCAAGCCCGAAGACAGGAGATTGTTTATTGAGGATGCCGCCGGTGTCTCCAAATATAAAAGCCGTAAGGATGCCGCCTGCCGCAAGATGGAAGCGACGAAAGTAAACGTGCAGCGGTTAAATGATATTATTCGGGAAGTGAAATCCCAACTCAATGCAATTTCCCGGCAGGCCAAACGCGCCGAGCAGTATAAGGAAATAAAACAGCGCATGAAGGAGGCGGAACTTACCCTTGCCCGGCAAAATTATTCGGAACTCATGGAGAAAGGCTTGTCTTTGCAGCAGCAGCGCGATGAATTACAAAACCAAAATTCAATAATGCGCTCCGGTCTGGAAGCCAGGGAATCAATCCTGGGAGAAATGAAAGCAAAACTCCTGGAAAATGACGAACTGATAAATAAAAATCAGCAGGAACTCTATGAAGTAAAAAATTCCATCAACATTAAAGAAAAAAACATCGAATTTTCCCGCCGCCGGATAGCGGATTCCTCCGAACGCAAGGAGAAAGATGCCGCCGACATCGATCTTCTGCAGGTAAAAAAGGCCGATCTGCAGCAGGAAATTGATGCTCTGCGGGAAAGTACGGCCGAGGCGGACGAACGGATGACTGCATTAAAGGCTGAACAGGATGCCGTCCGGCAAAAAATTCAGGAACTGGCGGATGCGGATAAAGAGATTATAGGCCAGCTCGAGGAAAAGAAGATTGTTTACATCGATGTGGTTACGGAAAAAGCCAAACTCAAGAACATGAGTTCGGTCCTTACGAAAAATATCGACGATTTAAAAAAACGGGAAGAAAGAGAAAATCGGGAAATCGATCAGGATAAAAGAAGACTGGACGAGCTTACCGGCAAATTACAGTCGGTAAACGAGGCACTGGCGGTCGACGAGTCTGAATTGACCAATCTCCAGAGTAAAAAAGAGTTGACGGCGGATGAATTGGAAAAGGCAAAAGCCGATCTGCAGCAGGTGGAAGAGCGGATTGCCGCAGCTAAGGAAGAAAACGATATTAAAACCTCCCGTCTCCAGTCTTTGCAGGAGTTTCAGGAAGCATATAAATGGTCCAACGATGGAATCAAGGAAATTATCGAAAAACAGGAAACCCGCGATAAATTTTACGGTATTGTGGCTGATCATATCAATGTTCCCCGGGAGTACGAAGCAGCCGTGGAAGCGGTGCTGGGAGACAAACTCCAGTATGTTGTCGTGAAGAGTCAGGAAGACGGTGCGAAAGCAATCGATTATCTCAAAAGCTGTCAGTTAGGCCGGGGCAGTTTTGTGCCGGTGGAATTAAGAAACAATTCCGCCGGATCAGGAAAGGCCGGATACGAATACCTGCAGGAAGCCGAACCACTGCTCACGAAAGTTAACTGTCATGAAGATTTTCAGCAGATTGCCGAATGTCTCCTGGGAGATGTATTGATTACGCCGACCATCGCCAGTGGAATCAACCTGTGGAAGAAAAACGGTTTCCATGGCACTTTTGTGACTCCCGACGGCGATACGATCAGTCCGCAAGGCGTGCTCACCGGAGGCAGCGGGGCCGCAGTGGAAAAAAGCCTTTTATCCACCAAGCGTGAAATTGCGGAACTGGAAAAAGATGTCGCGGCTCTTACCTCCGAACTCTCCGCGCAGGCGGAGCGGAAAAAACGTTTCTCGGCACTGATTATCCAGTGGGAAGAGGAACTCGGGCAAATAAAAAGCAGCATCCACAAACTGGAAATTGATATAAGCGGCAGAAAAAAAGATTGTGAACGGTTTGGTGACGAAGGAGAAAGATTAAAGCAGACGATTGCCGCGCTGGAATTTAATCGCCGGAACATAAAAGCCGAAGCAACTGAAGCTGAAGAAAGGCTGCTTGCCGTCAATAAGGATGTTCTCGTTAAAGAAGAGGAAGAAAAAACGCTCAACGAGATCATTGCGGTACTAAACGCTAAAAGAGAGCAATCACGGGCGGTGATTAATGAACAGGAACGCGAAGTAACCGGGAAAAAAGTCCTTCTGGCCTCACTCGAAGAAAAGAAAGAAGGCGAACTGCGGACTATATTGCGCCTGCAAAACGATATCGGTTCTCTGGAAAATGAAGTCCGGCTGAAAAAGGACGAAATCGTCTCCTGCGATAAGCAGCTTGCCGAGTTTGCTCAAACAATTGAAGCGGAGCAGGTTGCTCTTCAGGAGCTTTACCGGAGCCTTGCCGTATGCGAGACGGTTTTAGCGGAAAAGCAGGCCGGTAAAAATCGCGATGATGAACAGCTCAAAGTACAGGAAAACGAAATAAGAGAAGCCAAAAAGAATATTGATGAATTGCGCAATCAAATTAATGAAGTGGAAATTTCCTGCCGGGAAGTGCTGTTGCACGGGAATAATTTAAAAACGGCTGTGCTCGAAAAACACACTGTTAATTTGGAAGATACTTTATCTGGATTTGTGAGGATTGAAGAAGATAAAGTAAAAGAACTGGGCAGTATGCTCGAAGAGGATAAACGAAAGATCGAAAATTTTGGAGAAGTTAACTTACTGGCACTCAATGAATATGAAGAACTGGACAAGCGTTATCAATTTTTATCCACTCAGATTTCCGATTTAAATGCTTCTCTGCTTTCCCTGGAAAAAACAATCACGCGGATCAATAAAATTTCCCGGGCCAGGTTTGCCGAGACGTTTGCCGCCGTCAATACCTGCTTTAAAGAAGTTTTTTCCCATATTTTTCCGGGTGGGCACGGTGAATTGCTGCTCACCGATGAAAATGACCTGCTGGAAACGGGTGTGGATATTGCCATTCAAATTCCCGGTAAACGGGCGCAAAATGTCAGCCTGCTCTCCGGCGGTGAAAAATCACTGGCCGCAATTGCGCTTATTTTTGCCATTTTGATGTACCGTCCCACGCCGTTTTTGGTCCTTGATGAAGTTGATGCCGCCCTCGATGATGCCAATACCAATCTTATTAACAACCTGATTAAAGACGTGTCCGGCAAATCGCAGGTAGTGATGATCACTCATAATAAGAGTACGATGGAAGTAGCCGACAGCCTTTTCGGCGTGACTATGCAGAAACAGGGCATTTCTTCTCTGGTCTCGGTTAATCTGAACTGAAAATTTCGCAGGCTTTTTATTGCAGATTGTCCAATCCCTTGCTTTACTTCTTGAGGGAAAATAGCTATTAATACCGGGTTGCATTTTGAGTTTGACTTTGCGGCTGTCGAAAGCGGGAACGTTTGCCTAAACGTAAATTCGCGCGTTCCCTTCAGCGGAGCGCGCAGGTGAATGTTTCCTGTTATCATCATTAAATGCAACGGAGTCTAAGAAACAAGAACAAGAAAGGTGTTTCCATGGTTAAAAACGGATTTCTGGAAAAAATAAAAACAGGTTTGATGAAGACACGCAATCTGCTCAACACAAACCTGGAAGATCTTTTTGCCGGTAAAAAAGAGCTGGATAAGAAGCTATTCGATGAGCTGGAAGAACTGCTTATTATGGCTGATATGGGGCCGCAGTTTACCCGCGATCTGATCAGCGATGTCCGTGATCGTCTGAACCGGAAAGAACTGCAGGATGCCGGTCAAATCAAAAAAATCATGCATGACCGCATGTCGGCCATCTTAAGGCAGGTTGATAAGCCTTTGAATATTCCTCAGGGACAACCTTTTGTTATCATGGCCGTAGGAGTGAACGGCAGCGGCAAGACCACAACCATCGGCAAGCTCGCCAATTCACTGCGGAAAGAAGGCCATGAGGTAATGCTGGTGGCGGCTGATACTTTTCGGGCGGCGGCCATCGAGCAGCTCGAAGTTTGGGGGGAGCGGGTAGGAGCTCCTGTCATCAAACAAAAAATGAATGCCGATCCGGCGGCGGTTGTTTTTGATGCCATGGGTAAAATCAAATCCGGCTATTGCGGAGTTGTCATAGTGGATACGGCCGGCCGGTTGCATACCCGGGTCAATTTGATGGAAGAACTCAAAAAAATCAAAAGAGTCATGGGGAAGGAAATGGCCGGTACTCCTCATGAAACATTGCTCGTTCTTGATGCCACAACCGGTCAGAACGCCGTCATTCAGGCGAAAATGTTTAAAGAAGAAATCGGTGCCACCGGCATTGTTCTTACCAAGCTTGATGGAACATCCAAGGGCGGTGTTGTCGTCCGGATAGCAGGTGAGCTTTCGCTTCCTGTACGTTACATTGGCGTAGGCGAAGGACTTGATGATTTGCGGGTTTTTGACGGCAACGATTTCGTCTCTGCGCTTTTGGATTGAAATATTAAACACCGGCAGGGCAAAAGGTGAAATGCGAAGAGTCTTTGCCATAGGTGACATCCACGGCTGTTTAGATCAGCTTCGGATACTGGTTGAGAAAATCGCTGTTGATCGCGAGGACGATACTCTTGTTTTTGTCGGCGATTACATTGATCGGGGCCGCCGCGCCAGAGAAGTTGTTGATTATATAATCAGGCTCAGAAACAGGATTAAAAACGTCGTCTGTCTTCTGGGAAATCATGAACAGATGTTCCTGCGTTATCTGGAAGGCGCCGATGAGGAAATGTACTTATATAACGGCGGAAGAGCGACTTTGTTTTCTTACGGTATTCCCGTAATGTCGGCGCCGCAGGAACGGAAGGCGGCGGTTCCCGAAGATCATTTGCTTTTTTTTCAATCACTTTTGCCGTACTATGAAACGGAGAATTATATATTTGTTCATGCCGGTTTACTGCCCGGTTTGATGCCGGGCGAGCAGAATCTCCATGATTTGTTGTGGATCAGGCAGGAATTTATTTCTTCGAATTATGATTTCGGCAAGAAGGTTGTTTTCGGCCATACGCCTATGAGAAGACCGCTTATTGAGGAAAATAAGATAGGAATCGATACCGGAGCATTTGCCGGTGGCAATCTAACCTGTGTGGAATTGCCGAAGCTTATAATCCATCAGGTATAAAAAATGAAAATTATTGAATGTGTGCCTAATTTCAGCGAGGGTTGCAATAAGCGGAAACTCCGGGCAATCGCCCGGGTATTTGAATCTTTTCCGGCAGTCCGGCTGATCGATTCCAGCGGCGATACCGATCATAACCGCAGTGTCTTTACTTTTCTGGGTAAGCCCGATGATGTGCTGGAAGCGGCGCTCGCGGCTGCCGGCAAAGCTCTGCAAATGATCGATATGCGTGAACATTCCGGAGTGCATCCCCGGCTGGGGGCCGTCGACGTTGTGCCGTTTATACCTCTGGCGAAAGCCCAGATGAAAGATGCAGTCGCCGTTGCCCACCGTTTTGGACAAAAATTATATGAAAAGTTTGGTGTCCCCGTTTATTATTACGGCGCAGCGGCGCTTCTTCCGGAACGCTGTGAACTGGCCGATGTCCGGCGCGGTGGCTACGAAGCGCTGGCCCGAAAAATGGCCGATCCGGCAGGTGTCCCCGATGTCGGCGATCCTCTGTTTAATGAACGCTCCGGTGCAACTGCCGTAGGCGCCCGCATACCGCTTGTCGCCTATAACATTAATCTGGATACAGATGATCTGCGGCTGGCTCAGCGGATTGCTGCGCAAATCCGGGAAAGGAACGGCGGATTGAAAAATGTACGGGCTATCGGAATCGGTTTAAAAAGCAGGGGTATTGTTCAGGTATCGATGAATCTGACTAATTATAAAGAAACGCCGTTGAAACCGGTTTATGATCTGGTTCGGAAACTGGCTGAAGATCAGGGCGTTGAAATTCTGGAGTCGGAATTAATCGGCCTCATACCCAAGAAAGCATTTGCCGGTATGAAGCCGGAATATTTCAAACTCAAAGATTTTTGTGAAGAGCGATTACTGGATGTACACGTAAAGAGTTTTCTTGCCCGGTCCCGTTAAAAGTCAATTATTTGCCCGGAGAGAAAGGGCCAGTCCGGTAGTTATTGACAGACGGGGAAATGCATGTTAAAGCCGACTTTCCGATAAAAAGCCCCTGTAGCTCAGTAGGATAGAGCAACGGATTCCTAATCCGTGTGCCGCGCGTTCGACTCGCGCCAGGGGCACCAATTATTTCATCTAGTTACAATGTGCAAACACATCTTCTAATATTTCCTAACGTATTGCTGCCCTTGTCAATTGATGACAGGTAAGTAGTGACTGATTAGCGCATGTTTCTGTTGTTTCTTTCACCGACTGAGTCGGCAGAATCATTACGCTTTGACGAGTAAATATTGCCAGCTAAAAAAGAGTGACACGGTGCTAACCCGGAGTGGCCCAACAGGTCTGCTCCGGGTTAGCATTTCACAATTATCTTTCTGCAATTACCAGCATTTCAAAATCTTCAGCCGATAATTTGTCATTCCGGCTAAAAGCCCCGAGCTTCGCGCCGAAAATATCAATGGCGTGGAAATCAAGGGTTTTTAACATCCAGGTTATTTCCGGCGGTGTATAATATCTTTCATTACAGTGAAGTTCTTTTTTATTTCCGAAATCATCTTCGGCCTGGACAGTGTTCTGTTCCCGGAAAGTCATCAAATCGAAGGAGATGCCGACGCATTTTGCGTTCCCTTCTTTTGTGTTGGCATCAAGGAAATCCTTGACGGAATGGAACAGAGGAAATAAGGCATTCAGCGTAGTGAATATCAATTTCCCTTTCGGTTTCAGTGCGCTGGAAGCATTCCGGAGAATCCGATAGTTCATTTCATCTGTCTCCATCAGCGAGAATCCTCCTTCGCACAGCATGATGACCAGGTCAAATTCCTGTCGGAAGGGAAGATCTCTGGCATCATGCTTTTGAAAATTAATTTGCAGATTATCCATGGTTGCTTTTTGTCTTGCCCGTTCCAATTGCGAAGCGGAAAGATCGACTCCCACAACAGAATAACCTCTTTTTGTCAATTCA
>MVRV01000167.1 GCA_002068015.1 Smithella sp. PtaU1.Bin162 | reverse complement strand
TCAAAAAAATCACCTTTGGGCAGATGCTTCATGGCCAGATCAACGATAAACCCGCCGATAATCAGACCAGGAGCCAGATTGCCGTGGAAAGATTTAACCAGATGTAAATATTCTTCATAGGAATAAGTGCAGATGTTCATAAATATTTTTTCTCCTTACAGCATAGGGAATGGTCGCGACCATTCCCTGCATGATCAATACACCAGCGCCAGTCTCGGTTCGCGCGCGCCTCTGGTCGGCGAACCTTCCTCCGATTGGCGCGATATTGTGCGCTGCATCCAGCCGTCGTCGTTTTTACCCTCGACTACCGGCATAATCTCATCCGCCAGAAAAAGGGCTTCATTGATATCATGCGTCACATAAATTATGGGACAGGACAGCGAGCCTTTCAGACTTTTCAGTTCCTCCCGCAATCCCCTGCGCGTGATCACATCGAGTGCGGAAAAAGGTTCGTCCAGCAACAACAGCCGGGGATGCCGGGCCAGCGCCTGGCAAATGGCGCAGCGCTGACGCTCGCCGCCGGACACCATATGAGGCTTTCTTTTCTTTAAATGACCGATTTTAAAAAGTTCAAAAAGCTCACCGACCTCTTTTTTATCCGAGGCTGCAAATGCAGCGTTTTCAAAAAGATTGAGGTGCGGAAAAAGAGTGTAATCCTGAAACACATAACCTAACCGGCGTTTCTGCGGCTCAAGGTTGATGCGACTCGCCGCATCAAACCAGACCTCATCACCGAATAAAATCCGGCCCTCATCGGGCATTGTAAGTCCCGCCAGCATGCGGATAATGGTGGTTTTACCTCCCCCGGAGGGACCGATCATCACCAGCATATTTTCCTCGGCACAGGAAAAAGATATGTCTACATTAAAGTATTTCAATCTTTTCTTGAGAGAAGCGGAAATGGTCATGTACGGGAATCCTCATTTAGTCTGTTAATCAATAACAAAAAGGCGTAACTGATGGGAATGAAACTGAGGGCAATCATCCCGGCGGCCGAATAATTCATGGTTTCCACTGCTTCATAAATGGCAATGGAAGCAACTTTGGTTTCTCCCGGAATGCTCCCTCCGACCATCAAGAGAACTCCGAACGCACCGATCGAGTGCAGAAAAACCAAAACAGCGGCAGCGGCTATGCCGCTTAAGGAATTGGGAATAATCACTCTCAAAAATGTCGCCCGCTTCGACAAACCGAGCACATATGAGGCCTCGAGCAGACGACGATCAATTTTAGAAAAGGCCGCCTTCATCGGCTGGACGGCAAAGGGAATAGAGTAGATAATCGAGGCGATCGTTATACCTAAAAAGGTAAACAACAATGATCCGCCGGTAAATGTTTCCCAGATGCGGCCGACAAAGCCTTTCGGGCTCATCACAATAATCAGATAAAAACCGATTACCGTCGGCGGGAGCGCCATGGGCAGATAAACCAGTGCCTCCAGCAGCGACTTCCCCGGGAAACGGTAATACGCCAGAAGATAAGCAACAGGGGCGGCTATTATCATCAGAAGAATGGTGGTAATTAAAGCAAGTTTTAATGTGACATAAAGAGCAAGATAATCCATTTAACGATAACCGTATTTCTTTTTTATACTGACGGCGTCCTCTGCAACCAAATAGGCGGCGAAACGTTCCGCGCCTTTCTGATTTTTGGCTTTTTTAGCGACACAAGCCGCCTGAATAACATCAGGCGCTTCCGGGATAATGTAAAAACAACCTTTTTTCCCATCAGGACTTGCCGTCGCCGAAAGGGCGCAGAATCCAACATCAACGGACTGTGTCGATGCATATTGAAAGGACTGCGCAATGGTTTGAGCCACAACCATTTTAGCCTGCAGCGCATCCCATTTCCCGATCTTCCTGAGCGCTTCCATCGCCGCCGTTCCATAGGGCGCGGTGGCGGTATTGGCAATGGATATTTTCCTGATCCGGTCGTTTTCCAGAGCCTCGCACCAACTCGGCGCTTTACAAAAATCGGAATCAGCCGACCAGAGGATCACCTGTCCGCGGGCATAAATAAACGTTCCGTCGGTCCAGCCTTCCTTTTGTAAAATTTCAGGACGTTTAACATCGGCAGACAAAAAAACGTCATAAGGAGCTCCGTTCTTTATCTGGCTGTAAAGATTACCGGTGGATGAAAAAGTAGCGTCAATTTTCACGCCGGTTTTCGCCTCAAAGTCAGCTGCAATTTCCTGGAAGGCGGAAATAAAGTTTGCTGCTACAGCAACGGTTATTTTATCCTGTGCCGGGAGATTAAGAGGCACTAAGAATATTGACAGAACCAGGATCAAAATTCGACAGATCTTTTTCATAAAGGTAAATGCTTCCTCTCTTTCTTCTTTATGTCATTAATAACATAAAAATGCAAAAAAAACTTCCCTCTTTTTTATCGAGGGAAGTTTTTGATACTAGCTAATGAACGACCCCGCCGCAAGCAGCGGGGAATATGACACTGGGATCCCGAATAGCTTCGCCCAAACTCGCTTGCCCTGCATCCGCCGGGCTCCGCTTTCGGGATCAATTCCACTTCCGCTTCAAACTTCATTGCACTCGTTTTCAGCGAGTGTCATTGCCTTAAGTTTATCAATCCGCACGGCGCAGGCTTTGTACTCCGCCGTCTGCGTAACCGGATCATAGACCGGGTTGGTGAGCCAATTGGCACAGGCTTCCCGAAAATGAAAGGCCATCCAGACCAATCCTTGCGGAACCTGCCGGGTAATACGGGCCTTTACAGCAACCTCACCCCTCCGCGATTTCACGGAAATCATTTCTCCGTCGACAATGCCCTTTGCCTCCGCATCGGCCGCGGAAATATCAGCTGTTTCCTCGGGCAGCAGTTCATTGATACCTGAAGACCGTCCAGTCTGTGTTCTCGTGTGATAGTGATACAGACGCCGTCCGGTGGAAAGTACGAGAGGATAATCTTCGTCCGGAACTTCCGCAGGCGGTATCCAGTCGATAGCCTTAAGCACTCCGAGGCCACAGGTAAAGCAACCATCCTTGTGTAAAGTGGCTGTGCCGGGATGGTCTTCACTCGGAGCCGGCCACTGGAGTCCGTCATTTTCCAATCTGGAATACTTTATCCCCGCCAGGGAAGGCGCCAGCACGGACACTTCATTGTCCCAGATTTCCCGGGCATTTGCTGATTTCCATTTGTGTCCCATCCTTCCGGCTATTTCCTTGAAAATCCACCAATTGGGTTTGGCCTCACCCGGCGGTACACTGGCCGTCCGTACGCGGTTGACACGCCGCTCGGAACTGGTGAAAGTACCGTCATTTTCACTCCAGGCGGCAGCCGGCAGAATGACATGCGCAAAGCGTGTTGTTTCCGTCGGAAAAATATCCTGGCAGACCAGAAACTCAGCCGATTGCAGACAATGTTCAACATGATGAATATCAGGTTCGGTATTGGCCAGATTTTCGCCGAAAACATAAAAACCTTTTATTTTACCGGTGGTTAATCCTTCCATCATCGTCGGCATCATAAGCCCCGGTTTATCGGGCAGCGATTTGACTTTCCATGCTTTTCTGAATTTTTCACGGGCCTGCTCGTTATCCACACGCTGATAGCCGGGGAAAACATTAGGCAGCGCGCCCATATCGCAGGCACCTTGAACATTGTTCTGGCCGCGCAAGGGATTAACGCCGCCGCATTCAAAGCCGACATTGCCCAAAAGCATCTGGAGATTGGCACAGGACATGACGTTGTTGACGCCGCAGACATGCTCGGTAATCCCCAGCGTGTACATAAGCATTGCCGGTTTTACAGAAGCCAGGCGGCGGGCAACTTCCCGAATCATTTCCGCGGAAACACCGCTGATTGCAGCGGCCCGCTCGGGCGGATACTCCATTACCTTTTGCCTGAGTTCTTCAAATCCGATCGTACAGGATTCCACATATTTTTTGTCATAAAGATTTTCACTGATAAGCACGTTCATCACACCGTTGATAAAGGCAACGTCCGAACCGACTTTGATCGGTACATGAAGATTGGCAAAATCCACGAGATCAGTCCGGCGCGGATCAACAACAATGAGCTGTGCACCGCCCAGCACCGCATCTTTAACAAACGTTGCAGCAACCGGATGCGCTTCCGTCATATTGGAACCAACGATCAGAATCATCCCGGCCTTCTTAAAATCCGCAAAAGAATTCGTCATCGCACCCGAGCCAAATGAAGTCGCGAGACCCGCGACGGTGGGAGCGTGTCAGGTACGGGCGCAGTGATCAATATTATTTGTCCCGATCACCGCACGGAAAAGTTTTTGCATCTGATACGAATCTTCGTTGATGCTGCGGGCGCAACTGACGCCGGCAATGGCATCGGGCCCGTTTTTCTTAATAATCTCCTTGAATTTTTCAGCCACCAGATCAAGGGCTTCGTCCCAGGAGGCTTCGCGGAACCCGCCTTCCGCTTCACGGATCAGCGGTGTTTTGAGCCGATCTTCCGAGTAGATAAAATCATAGGCGAAGCGTCCTTTTACACACAACCGCCCCTGATTGGGTTGGGCATCTTCCACAGCGGTAACTTTGACGATTCTACCGTCCTTGATATGCAGCCACTGCTGGCATCCCACTCCGCAGTAGGGGCAAGTCGTCCGGATTTTCTGCGTTTCCCAGGCACGACCCAGACCCCTGGCTTTCTTTTCCGTAAGCGCACCGGTCGGACACACTTCCACGCATTGACCGCAGAAAACACATTCACTGTTATTATACGGCTGATCTCCGCCGGTAACAATCTTACTTTCCGAACCACGATAGCCCTGTGAGATGGCCCGGTTGACCACCAGTTCATTACAGGCCTGAACACAGCGGCCGCAAAGAATACAGCGGCTGAAATCGCGGACAATAAACGGATTTTCATCTTCGACGGGATAAATATCACTGAGTTCTTTTTCCGGGAATTGCAGTTTGGTAATTTTGTAGAAATAGGCCAGATCCTGCAAACGGCAGTTGCCGTTGGCTTCGCACATCAGGCAGTTATGACGGCCGGCGGCAAGCAGTAGCTCGACATTCAGTTTCCTGGCCTTATGCACCTGTTCCGTATCGGTAAACACCTCCATACCAGGTGAAACCGGGGTGGAACAGGCAGCCATCAGCGATCGCGCGCCTTTAACTTCGACCAGACAAATTCTGCAGGCGCCGGTTGGTGCCGCCCCTTTCAGATAACAAAGAGTGGGGATTTCAATTCCACCGTTACGCGCCGCTTCCAGAATCATTTGACCCGGTTTAAAGGGCGTCTCTTTGCCGTTCAAAATAAATAACGTATCTTCCATATTTATTTCTCCTGTAAATCATTTATGGCAATTGAGACATATGTCTATATTGACACATTCAATGCTAGGTTTCATACAAAACTATTTTCATCCTGTCAACGCACAAAAAATATCTTCACTCCAGAAGGCAATAACTACATTGAAAATATTCATCTTTAGCCGGGCATCACTCTAAAATATTCCAGGCACAGGAGGTCATCGGTTCGTAGCCTTTGCCCTGCATAATCATATCCAGATGAACCAGACTGATTGCGGAAATATCCATGTCCCGGGCATGCAGACGTCCGGCACGGTATAGCGTGATTAAATACTTCCGGCACTCTTCACAAACAAAGGCTGACTCCTGCGTTTTATTCTCGACATAATAATAATTCATTTCCCTGGAGGCTTCTTTTTCACAATAAGGACAGACCACGCGCGTAAATCGCCAGTCCTGACCGCACGAACTGCAATGAAGAAAGCGTTTGCCGCCTTCTTCCTCAATCAGCGCAATCGACGGAAATTCACCACAGACCGGACAATAACCTTTTTCCCAGGTAAGCCATCCGCCCATTATTTCCGTTATTTCATGAGCCCGCCGCTCGAGGATAACGCGGGCAATCAAACTCATTAAAAAAGAAGCGTTGGACGGGGATATATTCAAATATTCAATCCGGCTGTCAGCTGTTTTGTTTTCATTGCTTAAATCCCTCTTAAAGTAATCCGCCAGCTGAAGCTTCCCCCCGGAAATCAGGTCAGACAGGCGGTCAATCCCTTCCGTAAGTTTTGGCATGCCTTCTTTCACCGACGCCGCAAGGGACAAAGCAATTTCCGTAAAAGGATCATCCGGAGAAAATAAGTTGATTTGCCCGCCGACCGGAATACCGGCTTTCAGCTTTTCCCGGTCAATTGACGAATAATCCACTTGCGGAAGCTTACTTGATGCCGTCAATTGTCTTTGCCGGGCAATAATCGGCCCGAAAGCTTTCAATAGATCTCTGCTTTGCGGATTTTGTTCCATGGCGCGTTCAATAATTTGATCCATATCCGATGTTTCCCGACTTGCGGATGTCATAAATAATACCTTCCTGCAATAACTGTAATTCAGCAGAAAGCGGCGCACACCGTCTGGATGAACGCCGCTTTCGTCAATGCTTATATTTCTGTAAATAAAACAACCAAATGAAAGTGATTAAACCTTACTTATCCTCTTTATTATAAACTATCAGTGTCCCCTCGCGTTCCATTTCCTTGAGCCAGCCCGGATGCTGCTTCCTGATCCAGGCCTTGGTCACCCAGCCGCTGATCATCGCC
>MVRV01000166.1 GCA_002068015.1 Smithella sp. PtaU1.Bin162 | reverse complement strand
TAGTCCGGCGACATTTCTCCCGGATTGGGGGATTTGATGGGCACACTTAAATCAACAAACTTGAATTTCGGTAAAGTCATTGCGCATATTCTCCTTCTATAATTTCATTTTAGAATCCGACATTTTCGCTGCCTTTCAACCCAAGGATGGCTCTGGCCTCGCCGGGTGTTGCCGGTTCACGACCGATTTCTCTGGCTATTCTGATGACTTTTTCCACCGGTTCGGCATTACTCTTGGCCAGGACACCTTTTTCCAGGTAGAGATTATCCTCCAGGCCGACACGGACATTCCCTCCCATGGACATAGCAGTTGCCAGCATCGCCATCTGATTCCTGCCTGCCGCACAGACTGACCATTGGAACTCACCCAGCAGTCTGCGCCCTTCGTTAAGCAGCGTGAATATACTTTCGGGATCAGAGGGCATTCCTCCCAGTATCCCAAGTACAAACTGCATGTATATGGGTCTCTTGATGTGCCCGGACTGCATCATAACGGCCATATTATTCATCATGCCGATGTCAAAAACCTCATATTCCGGCTTTGTTTGGGCCTTGCTGAAATATTCGCTGTATTCCCGGATTACTTTAAATGTATTGTAAAATACCATATCCTCTGTGCCTTTGAGATATGGTTCCTCCCAGTCAAACTTCCACTTGCGGGGTTTTGCCGCCAACCCGTGTATTGCAAAATTCATAGATCCTGGTGTAAAGCTGCTGATCTCCGGTTTTAATGTGGTAACGACATTAACCCGTTCAGCGGTAGTCATGCCTATTGCGCCGCCGGTGGTAAAACCGACTACGACATCGCATTTTGCCTTGATTAAATCAGCAATTTCCTTGAAATGTTCGAATTTTGCGCTGGGCCTGCATGTAAGCGGATCTCGGGCATGAATATGTACGACAGCGGCGCCCGCTTCATAAGCCCGAACAGCATCGGCGGCAATATCCTTGGGTGTACAGGGCAGGTATTCTGAGAGAGAGGGAGTATGCACGGATCCCGTAATTGCCGAGGTAACAACAACTTTACTCATAATAATCTCCATTCTGCCGGATTATATCGGCCTATTATTTTAAGAGATCATCATCGGCAATTTATGTGCCAAAAAACAAAAAATCCCTGAAGGCGTTTTTATCAGGACGGCCGGGGGTTTACAGTTTTGTGGAGGTTGTTTCTTAGGTGAAAATGTAAGCTATTTGGTACACTCTGCTTGTTAAAATTTGTTTAACGATAGCAAAGTCCGAAGATACAGCTGTTATGTAATCTAGTTGTGACATGTCTCAAAAAAGTTACACTATTTTGAAGATATTTTTTATTCTATAACATGTTGTATTTAGTAAGTTTTCTATAGAGCACATTTCTGGAAATATCCAATTGTCTTGCTGCTTTAACTTTGTTTCCCTTTGTTTTTTTCAATGCTTCAATAAGCGCCTGACGTTCAATTTCCGCTTTCATATCCCGTAAAAAATAATCGCGCTGGTGTTGCCCGGATAAAATCCTGCAATTATTTATTCTGCTGATAAATTGTTCAAAATATGTTAATTCTAAAATCTCTCCTGTTACGCGATTCATGGCGCATTCCAATACATTCTGCAATTCACGGATATTGCCCGGCCAGTCGTAGTTCATAAATAGATCCAGCACATCATTGCTGACGCTGGTGACGGCCGTTCCTAACTGCAGATTCAGCTTTTCTATCAGAAATTTTACGAGTAAAGGGATGTCTTCTTTGCGTTCCCGAAGAAGCGGTACGTGGATTTTTATCACGTTCAAGCGGTAGAATAAATCACTGCGGAACTTCTTTTCCTCGATCATTTTTTCCAAAGGAATATTTGTCGCCGCGATAATTCTTACATCCACGGGAATACTGATCTTTCCGCCCACGCGTTCGAGCTCCTGTTCTTGAAGTACGCGAAGAAATTTGGGTTGCATATTGAGAGGTAATTGATTGACTTCATCCAGAAAGAGACTACCTCCATAAGCCAGTTCAAATTTCCCCTGTTTGCCGCCCTTTTTCGCGCCGGTAAACGAACCTTCCTCGTAACCGAAGAACTCGGCTTCCATCAATTCGGAAGGAATGGCCGAACAGTTGACCCGGATAAAGGAGGCATTGCTTCTCGGGCTCAGATTGTGAATCGCATGAGCGATAAGCTCTTTGCCGCTGCCTGTTTCCCCTTCGATAAGGACGGTGGAATTGCTTCGGGCCGCCTCCATAATCTGCTGTTTCATATCCATTATAATACTGCTTTCACCGATAATATTGCTGATGTCATATTTGGCGTTGCGGTATCTCTTTAATTCTTCTTTATAGTATTCCAACTGATGCGACAGCTGATTCACCTTCTTGGTAAAATCCAGCGCTTTTTCCATGCCGTTCACAATAACGCAAACAAAAGCTCCGATCAGTTCAGTGCCTTTCATCAGCGGCCAGTACGAGGTAAATACTTTTACTCCTCTTATTTCTACAACTTCTCCCAGGACGGGTTTTTTTGTTTTGAGAACCACGCCCAGCTTTGTTTCGGGAACAATTTCCCAGGCATATTTATGAATAACGTTTTCCGGTTGTAAACCGGTTACCTTAACCCAGTTGTCGCTTACATAGACATATCTGCCATCCTTGTCGGTTAATGCCACCCCGTCAAGTCTTTGCAGCATCAGCATGGCCATTTCCAATGATAGTGTATCCATGAATAAGTTCCTTTTTCCAAGATAACCGTCTTAGTCCAACACCAACTTTGATGCATTATTAATGCTTAGCACAATCACCACCAGCAAATAAAGTCCTATCTGTCGTTTCCGGCTTTACCAACCGTCATGATGTTGAAGCGCCAATAAAAATTAAGCAAATAGAATTGTTGATGAACATGGATCTGAGAATTCTTCTCTTTCAAACTTCATGCCTTTTTGTTCTTTTTTACCATGGCATAAGTATTGCTTTTACACTTCCGTAAATTTTGTGACTCTGTACAGAGATCAAAAATATTTCAACAAGCTTTCCGACTGATATTAACAGTTCAGAAGTTTGTACTGTGCCTGGAAGCTATGTGAAAAAAAATATCTGAAAAAAAGTTTTGTTGTTTAGGCAAAGTCATTAAAGACGCCCGCTTTTTAATGGCTGAAAATCAAACATTATTTTTATAGGAGGAGAAAATGAAGAGATTTTGGTTGGTTTTGTTGTCACTGGGACTTACTATGTCCTTCAGTGTATCGGCCTTTGCGGTCGATGTGAAATTCAGCGGTTCAATGTATGCCGCCGGTATGTATGTAAATAAAACCAGTTTGACCGATGCCGGAGATGGTCAAAACACGGCATTTTATTTTCAGAGACTGCGTCTCCAGACTGAATTCATTGCCGCTCCGGGAGTCAGTGTGATTACCCGTGCGGACGTGATGGAAAGAGTTTGGGGGGCAACCAGAACTGCAGCGACGGATACCGGCGCTTCCACATCAGGATCATTGGCAACGAAGGCGGAAAATGAAAATATCGGGTTTGATTATGCCTTCATTCAGTATGCAACACCGATGGGCACTTTTAAAGTCGGTGCCCAGCCTGCCGGTACCTGGGGAACTGTTTTCGGTGACAGCGCCGGTCCCGCCTTCAGAATATGGTATATGTCGCCTTCTCTCGGCGGCAATTTTCAAGTGATAGCGTTGATGCAAAAGGGTCTGGAGAACAGTTATACGGCCAACAACACGACGGCAACCCAGTCGGATAAGGACTATGAAATATATGTCGCCGGTCTCATCTACAGGACTAAACCTGTGACTGCCGGCTTGGCGGGATATTTTTACAATAATGCATCAACCAGAGATAATACCGCTACCAGTTTAAAACGGAAATTCTATCAGGTAGCTCCATATGCCCTTGCTAATATCGGTCCGGTAAAAATTCAGGCTGAACTTAGTTATCAATTCGGCAAATGGGCTGAGTACGACACCGCGGCCGGCAATACCGATGTTAAATTAGACAGCCTTTCTTATTGGCTGGACGCGACGGCAAATTTCGGGATGGTTTATGTCGGCGGTACTTTCGCTTACTCCCGTGGTGAAAATGCCGACACTGCCGATGTAAAAGAAAATTCTTTAACCGGCGGTTTGGACTGGAGCCCGACTTTGATTATGTGGAACGAAGACCGCGCTGTTTGGTTCGGCGCACTGACCGGTAATTCCGTAACAGGTTTCGGAACCGGGATGAGTAACGCATACTTGTATCAGATTCGAGGTGGTGTGAAACCTACCGATAAATTGGATGTTATGGCATCAGTTACTTACGCCACAGCCGATACCACACCTGCTGGTTATGTTTCCAAAAATTACGGTTATGAAGTCGATGTAACCGGAACTTACAAAATTACCAGCAATCTGTCTTACATGCTGGGTATTGGTTACCTGATTACCGGAGATTATTTCAAAGGTACGGATAGCAACAACAAGGTTGTCAACGATTATTTGGTTATCAATAAGTTGACTCTGACTTTCTAAGAGCAGAGTTTGTTCACGTTTAATCTTCAATCCCCGGCAGGACAATCCTTCCGGGGATTTTTTAATGAGACCCAAATTTCAGAAATTGAATCCGGCGTATGCCGGACGAAGTGCATAACCTGATAACCTGAAGGTCACGCGAGGTCACAAACTGAAATTTGATGGTCGAATTATCCCCGAGGCGAAGCCTAAGCGGGATAAATTTGGGTTTAATTCCCCGTCCCTTGGGGCGCACATTTTATTCTTTTTGGCAGCGGAAGCGTTCTCCTATTTTTTTTCGTCCAGTTCCCGGGCCATTTTTGTCAGTTGAAAAAAATAATCCGCGGGAAATCGGATGAGTAAAGTCATTCAGTTTTTATTGCGGGAGAATAACTGCTCGATGCGGCGGCGGTCGATTTTGCCGGCAGCCGTTCTTGTGATGGAAGGGACGATTTTTATCCGGCGGGGTACGGCGTAGGGTTCAAGCTTTTCCAGCAGCAGTTTTTTTAATTGTATCTCGGTCCAGGCACCGGCGACAATCGCCGCTATTACGGTTTCGCGTCCTTTGTCGGCGGCAAGCGCAATAACCACGGCGTCCAGCACTCCCGGCAATTCTTTGATTTTGTTTTGCACGTGGGCAAGATCAACCCTCTTCCCGGCAACCTTGACGATACCATCCGCCCGTCCCAGAAGGACAAAACGTTTGTCCTGTACCTCGCAGGCTTCATCACCGGTGAGACAGTAGCCTTCATTATCCCGTTGCATTTCCGGTGATGCAAAAGCGGATTTAACGGTAATTCTGCTGCCGACGAGTTTCCAACTCACGATATCGAAAGGTTTCCAGCTTTCAGTGCGCTCGCTTATCGAGCGCAGGGCAATGCCGCCGGTTTCCGTAGAACCATATATTTCCGTGATCCCCAGCCCCGTTTTCCCGAGAAAATGCAGTGCATCGGAACGATCCAGCGCACCGGAGGAAGAAAATGCGACTTTCAGGGAAGGAGTCAGCAGATTATCAACTTTCAAGGCACGGTAATGAATGGGTATGCTGACCAAAGCCGTTGCCTTGTGTTTATTGACGGTGGATATGATTTCCTGCGGGAAAGTGTAAATATCCGGCAGAATCCGGGCATGAGAGATAAAAGGGATAAGAACGGAAAAAAGCAAACCGTAAATATGATAAGGCGGAACGGTGGCCGCAAATAAATCATTTTCCGAAAACCCGAACTTTTCTTTTAAGTAA
>MVRV01000165.1 GCA_002068015.1 Smithella sp. PtaU1.Bin162 | reverse complement strand
AACCGTCAAGCTTGTACAGAGCTGCCGCATAACTGCCCGCGTAATTGTAAGGGTATATGTTTTTATAGGCCAGTCCGAAATTTTTCCAAAGCGTTTTCCATTCCGGCTTTTTCTCAATGATGCCGTGCACAATTTCATTGTCCATGTAATAAGGATTGATTGCTATGGCTTTGGCTAAATTGCCGTAAGCCTGTTCTAAATTATTCAGGTGATAATTGCACAGAGCTATGCCGTAGAGGGGCTCGACTGACTCATGCTTTTGCGAAACCGGCAATGCCTGCTCAAAAGACTTCAGGGCGACGGAATAATTATTGTCAAAGTAATGTGCCCAGGATTTTTTCAGATAAGCGGCAAGATTCTCTTTGCCCTCTACCACAGCTTTTTCATAAAGAGGAATTGCTTCTTTGTGTTTTGCCTTATAATAATACATGTCTCCCCAGGCAGTCAGTATATCGGTGGCCGGGGTAAAAATGCTTTTATATTTAAGCGACGCTTCAAAATGCCGGGCGGCAAGAGCATTGTCACCCTGTACAGCCGCCAATAGAGCTAATCCGTAGTTTCCGTCCGAGTAAAATGATTCTATTATTTCCTTGTCTGCAAACGGGTAATAGGGGTAATCGCTTTTACCCATATGTTCATTTGCCCAGGCGATCTCTTTTTTAAAAAAGTCCGCGGCATCTTTTTGTTTACCCAAGAGATAATTCGACCAGCCCATTCCTTGAAAGGCCTCCACATCCGTATTTTCCCGCCGGAAACAATCGCGAAATATCCGTTCGGCATCCGCGCCGCGACCTGTTTTTATGTAATTAAAGCCTAACAACTTACTGGCGTCAGGGTAATCGGGTTTTAACTGTAAGGCCTTCAAAAGGCTTTGGGTGGAATAAAAATAATTTTTATTTTTAAAATGATTTAATCCTTCTTTGTAGTAGTCAGAGCTGCTTTTGGAAAAAAAAGCGGCTCTCGCATTATTAACTGATGCCGCAGTAAAAATAACGATCAACCCCGCTGCCAAAAAAAATAAAGAGATGCGACAATTCTTCATAACTTAAAGCCCCTTTCTATAGTTGTCGAAATAAAAAACAAAATAGCCATTACAAGTTTTCAAAAAGCACTGCCTTTAATGATGGACATTAGAATCACATCATTGAACTGTCCGCCGGAAAAGATAACGTGACGCAACAGCCCTTCTTTTTCGAAGCCGCATTTTTCAAAACATTTTATTGCCCTGAAATTATAGGAGAAAACGGTCAGCCAGATCCGGTGGAAACCGAATTCGTCAAACCCGTATTGGAGCATCATCCGCGTGACTTCCGTGCCGGTTTTCCTGCCCCACAATTCTTGGGGGCCGAGAAATATTCCATATTCCGCTGAACGGTTCTGCCAGTCGATTTTGCGAAAGAAAGTATTGCCGATATAAAAATTATCGCCGGCCGTCCTTATGGACAACTCAAACAAGCCGGTGGACAAAGGTGAGGATGTGGAAAGCCCTATTTCTTCTTCGATTTGCCGATAGGAGGTAGTAGCCGGTCTGCCCAGGTATAACTTCGTAAATTCCGGATCATTGAACCACTGGTAACGCAGCGGCGCATCAGCAGTGCTGGATGGTCTAAGAAAGAGATTTTCATTGCTCAACATATATTTATCTGCCGCTACTCAGAATTTATTTTTATCAAGCGTGGCGTTTATAACAGTAATTTTTTTATATTTCCATATAAATATCTTTAATTTACACCCCGATTATCCGATAAAAAATGGCCGATCGGCTTGCCGTTACTCTACCGTCTGCCGCAGGAGCCTTTTCTTGACGCATCCGGCCCTGCGGACAAGCAGGCGCATTCTTGATACAATTTCTTTGTCTATTTCAAGACTTCCGGCAATTTTGGCATCGTCTGATTCCCGGGAAAAGTGTGCTAAAACAGCGTCAATAACCGGGAATGTCAGGAAACGATGAAGGCGGGCAAAAGCCGCCATATCTTCCGGAGTCCAGTTTACATCCTTTTGCACCGGCTCTCCATAGACGAGCCAGAAAGCGATATCTTCCAGATCTGTTTCACCGGGCCAGAATCCTCCGGAGGGCTGCTGCCGGATAACACTTTCAGCCGTTCCCAGATAGCGCGCCAGATCAAAAATCTGGGTTTTATAAAGATGGGCGAGAGGTCCCAAATGCCAGGCGCCGTCGCCTAAAGGAAGAAAGAAACCCAGGTCGTATTCGGTTTTGTTGGAAGTTCCGACTACGAGGTATCCCCTTTCCACGTACATGGAGAATACCGACGTTCTCAACGAACTCTTGATGTGGGCGGGGTCAAGCAAGCCTTCCGGGCGGAAATTACTCAAGGAATCGGCATCAGCGAGAGCGGAAAGAAAAGGCAAGGATAAATGCGACAGGTCGATTTCCGCAAGATGAGTTCCCAGTTCTGCGGCTGTGTTGCGGGCATTGATGATGTATTTATTTTCCAGGCCGGCTTGGATTGCAATGAAGAGTTTCAGCCGGTCTGGTCCAATTGCGCGGCAGGTCAGGCGCGCCGCCACATCAGCATCAATGCCGCCGGATAAACCGATTACCGCCTTCCCGTCGGGATTGAGATGCTGCTGCAAAAAAGAAATGATTTTCTCTGTTTCTTCTTTTGCCCGATCGGGCGTCAGGCGGGGAATATCTTGATCTTTCATGGCTTATCTTATGGCCAAATATGGTCCGTTATTCAGGTGGAAAAAATCAATTACTTAATTATAACGCTGAAAATGTATCAATGCTTGCCGGTTTTCTTAATTTCGCTTTGCAGGCAATCTGACCTGCCATAAGGTGCCGGATATTTAAAACATTATTATATGCCATGTCCGAATTAAAATAAATCCCTTTTTTACCGGCCGGTTTAGTGTTCCTGGATCAGAGGCATTACATCTCTTAAGGTGAGCAGCGGAAACTCATTGGTACAGGATATTTAATTCTATGGCAAACGTACAAAAAATAAGTTTTTTGCGTATATAATACCGGTATGATTTCCTGTTAATATAAGCACTTGCCTAATGAAGGCGGATTTGGTATGCGTGAACAGTACAAAATCATCCCATTATTAAGGGTATTTTTTATCATGTCTGAAAACCCGCCTGTTCCTGTGCGTAAGTTCAGCAACCTCATCGCGACTTCTACAAAAGGGCTGATTATAAGGGAGGATATCCTTTCCGCAGGTCTCCGGACGGAAGATGGACGGGTTGCCTGCTTTTGCCGGATTAAACGAAATTGACGTACAAAAAGGTCATGAAAATTACAGCACAAAGAAAAAATAAGGAATTGCGGAAATGGGGGTTGATTAAGGCACTGCTTCTTTTGCTCTGTTTTTTTGCGTCCCCATCTCCTGCTGCTGAAACCGCTTTAAAAAAGGCTTCGCTCATACCGCTTTGGAGCCCCCAGGCGCAGTTTGCCGGATATTATGTCGCCCTTGATAAGGGAATCTTTGCCCGGCACGGCATCGACCTCACAATCCTCAAGGCGGGGCCCGGCCATTCTCCCGTCGAGGCTCTGCAAAACAGCAAGGCCGATTTTGCCGTCTTGTGGCTTACGACCGCTCTGCAGCGGCGCTCCGCCGGCGTAAAACTCGTTAATCTGGCCCAGACTATTCAACGATCTTCCATGATGCTGATTGCCAAGAAAACCAGCGGTATTAAAACCGTTGCCGATATGAACGGTAGGAAGGTGGGGATGTGGGGAGGCGATTTGTCCATACCGCCCCGCACTCTGTTTGTTGAACAAGGCATTAAAGTTCAGGAAGTGTTACAGACTCACACGGTGAATCTTTTCCTGCGCGGAGGTATCGATGTGGCATCGGCCATGTGGTACAATGAATACCACACGATTCTCAACTCGGGGTATGATCCGGAGGAGTTGAGTGTATTTTCCTTAAATGAACAGGGGATGAATTTTCCGGAAGACGGAATCTACACGCTTCTGAAAACTCTCCGTAAGGACCCTGCCCTCGCCGGGTCCTTTGTCGCCGCATCACTGGAAGGATGGCGCTACGCTTTTGACCATCCGGACGAGGCGCTCGACATTGTCATCAAATATATGCGCGAGGCGCAGATACCTGCCAACCGGATTCACCAGAAATGGATGCTGGACCGGATGCGGGATCTGTTCAGACCCGGCGCGGGCGGAGACAAACCTGGCATTCTAAGGAAGCAGGATTACGAGGCGGTTGGCCGGGCCATGATCAAAGCCGGTCTGATCCGGAGTTGTCCGGCATACGACGATTTCATCGGGAGGTCCAATGCCGGGGAAAAATAGCATCGTCATTAAACTTGTTCTGGTGATCTCGCTTTGCAGTGCGCTCATCTTTGCCGTAACGCTCGGTTACAACTATTACAGTTCCCGCGTTATTCTGGAGCAGGAGCTGGAAGCTAACGCCCGCAATCTTGCCATGTCTCTGGTTTACCGGGTGGAAACCGAACTTGTGGCTGTGACCGGCGTGACGGAAGGCCTGGCCCGCTCGCTTGAAAACGGCAGGTATTCGGAACGGGAACTCCTTTCTCTGATCAGATCTACCGTCGAAAAAAATCCGGGAATTTATGGTTCGGGTGTGGCTTTTGAACCCGATGCCCTGGGCACTTCCTTCCGTCTGTATGCACCCTTTTATTACCGGGATAAAGGGAAAATAACTTTTATCCGCCTGGAAAACTCTTATCAGTACGTTCCGTATCTTTACTGGGACTGGTATCAGATTCCGCGGGAGCTCGGCAGGATGGAATGGAGCGAGCCGTATTTCGACGAGGGTGCGGGCAATATTCTTATGTCCACCTGTTCGGTTCCTTTTTACGGTGAAAGCAGTGGAACGAAAAAGCTCAGGGGAGTTGTGAAGGCGGATATATCCATCGATTCACTCACGGAACTTGTCTCTTCCGTCAAGATACTTAAAACAGGCTATGCCGCCCTTCTTTCCCGCAACGGGATGGTGCTTGCCCACCCCCTGAAAGACGCCGTCATGAATGAAACCTTCTTCAGTATGGCGGAGGCGAATAATGATCCCGCCATGAGAAAGCTCGGCCAAAAAATGATTCGGGGGGAATCCGGTTTTGTTCTCTACAAGAGCCTGATGGGTGTCACAAGCTGGATGTATTATGCGCCGATCCGTTCGACCGGCTGGACGCTGGCCGTCGTGTTTCCCGAGGCGGAGCTTCTGGAGAATGTCCGGCGACTGAGCATGACCATGGCGGTCATGGGTTTTGTCGGAGTTCTGCTGTTGATTGCTGCGGTAGTCTATGTTGCCAGTACCATAACGAAGCCGCTCAGACTGCTGGCTGCGGCCACAGATGAGCTTGCTTCCGGCAACTTCGATGTAGAACTCCCGCAGGTACGTTCGCAGGATGAGGTTGGCGTGCTTGCCCATGACTTTCAGGTGATGAAAGAGTCCCTGAAGGAATATATTAAAAACCTGACCGAGACCACCGCAGCCAAGGAACGAATTCAGAGCGAACTCAAAGTGGCCACCGACATTCAGGCGAGTCTGCTTCCCCGCCTGTTTCCCGCATTTCCGGATCGTCCCGAGTTTGACATCTTTGCCTCGATGGATCCGGCCAAGGAGGTCGGCGGCGATTTCTATGATTTCTTTTTCATCGATGAGACCAATCTCTGTTTCCTGATTGCCGATGTTTCCGATAAAGGAGTGCCTGCCGCCTTGTACATGATGGTGGCCAAGACTCTTTTGAAGTCGGAAGGGCAGCGGCTGGGCGAACCCGACCGGATCCTTTCCTGCGTAAACAACATTCTTGCTTTGGAAAATGACAGCAGCATGTTCGCCACGGTTTTCTGCGCCATTCTTAATACGAAAACGGGAGAAGTGCGTTTTGCCAATGCCGGACATAATCCGCCGCTGATCATGGATTCCCGGGGGACACGTTATCTTGTCCTGCAGCCGGGCTTTGTGCTGGGCCCCATGCCGGATGTGGTCTATGCAGCAGAGCGGATCATCCTGCAGCCGGGAGATACGCTGTTTCTCTATACCGACGGCGTGACCGAGGCACAAAACCGCGAAGAGGAACTCTACGGCGCACCAAGGCTGCTTGATGCGCTGCAACGTGCTCCCAGAGAGGATCTTGCGGAAATGATTCATTACATCCGTGCCGAAGTAAAACAGCATGCCGGCGGCGCCCCTCAATCAGATGATGTCACTATGGTGGCGGTAAAATATCGGGGAATTACGGCCGGATAGCAGGTACCCGGAAGGATACGGGCGACCGTGATTATTTGAGGCCGGCGGCAAGATCGGCGGCGCCGATAGCACCGTTGACCTGGGCATATTTTGATACTGTCGGAGTTATGCCGAGTTTCTTTTCCAGAGCTTTCACAAAGCCGATGTTTTTTGCCACTCCTCCGGTCATAACCACCGGTGGAACAATTCCGACACGGTTGGCCATGGAAAAAACCCTGGAAGCAATGGATTCGTGAATGCCTGCGATGATGTTTGCACGATTCTCTCCCTTGGCGATAAGGGAGATTACTTCTGATTCGGCAAATACGGTGCAGAGACTGCTGATTTTTGAGGGATGATCTGCCTGGAGTGACAAATCGCCTAAGTTCTCAAGATCCACTTCCAGCGCTCTGGCCATGACCTCGAGAAAACGGCCCGTTCCGGCGGCACACTTGTCATTCATGACAAAATTCCCGACATTTCCATTTACATCGACAACGATAGCCTTGCTGTCCTGGCCGCCTATGTCGATGATGGATCGTACCGGCGGGTTCAGAAAATGTGCACCGGCGGCATGACAGATAATTTCCGTGAGTGTCTTATCTGCAAATTTTACACTGTTCCTTCCGTAGCCTGTCGCGACTGTCTTTTGGATTGCCGATGGTTGCAGGTGCAGCTCCTGGAGCAGATCTTCGTAAACCGTTTTTCCGGCTTGTTCGGCATTGTAGCCGGTAAAAATGACTTTCGCACCGAGCAGCTTCGAGTCGGCTATAACGGCGGCCTTGGTGGAAATTGATCCGATATCTATTCCTGCTGTGATCATAGTTGTTTATTTCCTGTAAAAAAAATTAACTTTCCTGCCGTAACCGGAATATAAGATTCCGTAAATTGATAATCCGTGTCCGGCTACCTTCCCTTGCGCTGTTTGATTACTTCCATGAAAGCGTCGATTCTGGTTTCGACCTGGCTTTCCGCAAAACTCCTCTCATCCACCATGTCGGCTTCGATCATCAGAGAGGGAATCCCGCGCTCTTTTTCAATAATCTTCTGAATGTCATACTGGCCTATGGAATAAGGCTTACAGCTCCGGTTGGAATGCATGACAATACCGTCTATCTGATATTTGTCGATCATTTCCAGAACCTGTTTGGCCATTTCGTCAATGCCGATGTTTAGGTAAATGCGCGTGTAGGCTTCTGCCATGGAATCAAAAAAATTGTTTTCATCGATGTACTTCATGGTTCCACACCAGGCCGACGTATAAGTGTCGGCAACTAGGCAGGCATCATGGGAGGCGAACTTCTGCGAGAGCCAGCGGGTCCGCGGCCAGATGGGAATATTGTCCCAGAGAAGCCGGTATTTCTCGTTGGGGATGGCGCCTTTTCCCCGGGCGACCCGGTCCTTCATTTTTATGAGCAGTTGTGAATAATAATCAATGACATCACGAGTTCCGCGGAGAGTTACGATCAGGGCGAGATGAAAAAATGCATCGAAAGCGCTCATGGGAGCCGGCCTGTTGGCCGTAGTGTTGAGAACCGCCTGCCAGAGCCTTTGTCCCTCCAGAGAGAGTTTGCCCACTTCCTTTAACCGGTTGTTATCCATCTTCCTGCCGCAGGTCTTTTCCAGAAAAAGGATGTATTCGTCGAGCTGCCTGCGGACATATCGTTTTGCTTCATCCGCAAATCCGACGTGACAGAAAGGTGTATCCAGAATGAAGAGGGGTACTTTAAAATAGCGGGCCTGCACTTCATACCACTTGAGGACCGTGCCGCAGATGTTATTGCAGCAGACGAGCATATCGGGACGGGGCAGACCGCCGATAGGTCCGCCGTTGACGGTGGCGCAGGCGATGTCGGAACGGGCATAGGAGCAGAGGTCCGGAGAGTATCCCATGCCTTCGGCGGTTTCACAAAGTCCGACGCCCATTTTGCTTGCGCCGATCATGGCACCGTGATTTTCCCGGTATCACATCCATGGCAATCAGAGGCTCCACCGGACCGCCGCTGGTAATCCAGGCGATTTTCCTGCCGCTTATCCGGGCGCTTTTGGCCTCCATATAATAAACGGTCATTATTTCCTTCATGTTTTTTTGTTTTTTGAAATGAAGCAGGAGCTTTCTGATCTTGGCCAGAAGGTAAATTATAATCTGCGGCATGTTGTTCATTGGCGCCTTCCTTTTCCCGGATAGATCGGATGAATACGGGCTGTTTTAATTACAGCATATGAATAAATGTCTCGAATCTCGTCTGCAATTGCCCTTCCGACGGGAGCTGATCTTCCACTTCCAGCTTTATGTTAGGGATGCCTTCCCGGTCGAGTATTTCCTTTATGTATGGGTAATCGAAGGAGTGAGGGTCGCAGAATTTGAGAAACAAAAATATGACGCCCTGAGCGTTCCTCTCTCTGGCTGTTTTAACAATGTATTCCGCCCGGGTGAATAGTCCCGCATGCTTGGCGGGGCAGACAGGCCGCGTCAGATAGCGCAGGGCGAGTGCGGTTAGCGGATCTTTTGACTCTTCCGTGAGGTTCTCAAAATATCTTGATCCGGTGCACAAATCATCCCAGACAACCGCCCCGCCCGCTTCTTCGATAATCCGGTAAATGTCGGGATGATTGCAGATGCCGCCGGCAAGAATAACCCGCTTGCCCTCCGGGGGTTCTGCAATATTATTTTTCTTTTTCAGCTCTTCGAGAACGAGCGGGAGAAGTGTGAGCAGGCGATCGCATTCCATTACCATGGAGGCTTTGATGATGGCGTAAATATCCGCTCCTCTGAGTATGTCCGGATCTGCGGACTTCATTTCGTAAATTTCCCGTATATATTTTCTGATTTGATTGTATGTGCGGAGTGCCTTTTTTAAGTTTTCGTCGCTGATGGTCGTGCCGAGCTTGACCTCAAGATCACTTTTACATCTCGTAAGGACGTCCGTCATATAGTCTTTTGCGCTTGGGGTATCGAGTTTAACTGGAAGCACAACATCCAGATGGAAGCTTCCCTTCACGTTCATACGCCAGATATCGGAGAGCCTCTGAATAGAATCGCAGGTATGGGGGAAAACGACGCCGTCGAGAAAATCAAACCGGCCGACCAGAGCCGCCTCGAGGGAGCCGCGTACCAGGGAACAGCAGTAGGCTTGAAAATGAGCGTCGGCCAGTTGGATGTTTTCTCCCGTGCCGAAGATTCTAAAAGGATGAGCACCGGCGGCATAAATCAATTCTTCCGGTGCGTAGGAACAGAAATATCCGACAATTTTCCTGTTGCCGGCTTTCTTCAATTTTTTACCATAAGCAGCCGGGTTGCAAGCGATGTCATGAAATTCAGCAAGCAGCGTCATTAATCTTTCCTCTCCGCCTTCCGCTTCGCAATTTCCTCCTGTTCGAGGATGTTGAAAGCTATTTTGCCGATCAGCGTTTTCGGCAGAGCATCCCGGAATTCAATCTCCCGCGGGCAACTCCATTTGATGAGATGATCCTGACAGTAGGCGATAAGGTTTTTCTCCATTTCCGGGCCGGCTTTGGAAGGCTCCTGCAAAACAACAAAGCCTTTCACGCGGGTTATCTGTGCTTCATCGGGAACGCCGATGATACATGCTTCACGAACAGCCGGATGAGTGTATAGCACATCTTCGACTTGCCGCGGATAAACATTCATACCCGAGGATTTGATCATCCTTTTAATACGCAGTTTGAAATAAAAGAAACCGTCTTCATCCATAGTGCCGATATCACCGGTATGAAGCCAGATCTTTCCGTCGCCGTGCTTTTTCAACGTCTGATCCGTTTCTTCCGGGTTATCGAGATAGCCCAGCATCACCACCGGTCCCTGGAGACAGATCTCGCCTTCCCGGCCCACCGGGGCTTCCTCAGTTGTTCCGGGTGTAACTATTTTGGCCAGCATATCGGGAAACGGGACACCCACGCCTCCTTCCCGATACTCATCAAAGGGAGTGACCATGATTGCCGTTACCGCTTCCGTAAGACCGTATCCTTCTAAAAGCCGACAGCTTCCTCCCCGATTTTTCACGAGCTCATCAAACCGCTCTTTAACCGTTTTCGGCAACGTATCCGCTCCGCTGAAAGCAGCCTTCAGGCAGGAGAGATCAGCTTTTTGAAAAACGGGATTCCGGCAGAGAGCCTCAAAAAGAGTGGGAACACCGATGATAAAATTGGGTTTCCGTGTCCTGATCAGACCGGCCACGGTTTCCGGTGTGAATTGAGGAACAAGAATGCTTTTTGCTCCTCCCATAAAACAGGCATTTACGCATACTCCCAGTCCAAAACCATGGAAAATGGGTAAAATGGCGAGAATGGAATCTTTCTCGGAAAGTTTTCCGATAGCCGATACCTGCATTCCTTCACTGATGAAGTTCATACTGGAAAGCATGATTCCCTTGGGAATTCCGGTTGTTCCGCCGCTGAATAAAATGACCGCCAGCTCATCCGTGTTCATCCGGGCCTTTGCTGCCGGAGGATGGATATTCTTCATGAGATCACTCCATCTGCGGACCAGCGGATCATTGGGGACCGGCGGAATTTTTCGCCCTTTGGTGAGTTTAAAGCCGATTTTCTTGAGCCCGGTCAGGTAATCCGGTATGCGGGCGATAATCAATATTTCCAAGGGCGTCCGATCTTTGAGATCGGCAAATTTGCCGTAAAAGGCGTCGAGAGTGAGGGCAAAACGGCTCTTGCTTGCATTCAGATAAAACTCGATTTCCTTGGAAGCAGAAAGAGGATGAATCATGGCGGCCACGGCGCCAAGCTTGTTGGCTGCGTAAAAGCAGATGATCCCCTGTGGTGTTGTGGGCATGGAAATGGTGATGCGGTCTCCCTGCTTCAGGCCAAGCGCGGCCAGAGCGTCGGCGCACCGGTCGATTTCGGCACCGAACTGTTTGTAGGTGGACGTATATCCCAGGAAATCGTATGCTATAGCGTTGGGGCAGCGCTCTACGGTACTCATGACCGCCTCGTACATGGTTATTCGCGGGTAATTGATGGATTCGGGAATATCGCCGTAAAATTTCAACCAGGGTTTTGTTTCAAACATGACTTACTCCTTTCCGGCGAAGGGATATAAACGACCCCGTCGCAAACAGCGGGGAATATGACCCGATGAATCCCGGATAGCTCAGCCTGCTGGGCTTCGCTTTCGGGATCATTTCCACTTCCGCTTCAAACTTCATTGCATTCGTTTTCAGCGAGTGTCATTGATTTAAATCGGTTCATTAATGACATAAAAAAAGAGCAAAATCAACTTCATACCTTTTATTTTATGCCGCCGGACAGTTTTTCGTATAAGCGTCGGATAAGGGTAAAGATTAGATAATACAATGTAAACACCGATTGTTGCGACCGGAATTAAACAAAGTAAAAAGGCATTGACAGTCGGCGGGAAAACGATGATAATTAAACCGGTGCAGTAGAAAACTAATCTGTAACAGGTCGAAAAATTTTCAGGAGGTTAAATATGATAAAAAAAATTCTTTCCCTGGCTGTGGCTATGGTCTTTGGTCTTATGGTAACTGGTTTATGTTTCGCCGGAGACGATCCACCAGCCCCCAACAAATGTAAACCCAGCGTTGTGGAGACACAGAAGTAGTGATATTAACTAAATAACTTTAAAAAATGGGGTGCCGCATGTTGGGGTGCCCCATTTTTTTATCTTCTTCCCGGGAACCGGCAAATTTTCGGTGTGGCAGCCATGACATCTTTAATTAATTGCAAGCATTGGAAAGTATTATTTTTCTTCCTTGTTTTTTTAGTTTTCCCCGTCTGTCCGGGTACCGGTGCGGACAATAATGATATCACCGGTGAAATTCTTAAGGCTTACGAAAGCGGCGAAAAGCGTCTTATTCAATATCTCTCGGAGAAAACCAGTCCCATTGCTGCTGCTGTTGTGGAGGAGATTGCCCGGGAAGGTTTTGAGAAAAGGGACATCAATCGGGTTCACGCCGCCGGGATTTTAAGCCGGGAAAGCGGAAATAAGCGCTTGCAGGCGGCAGTGGCTTTGGAGAGCGGTCATTATTTCCAGGCTCTTTCGCTGTATACCGAAGCGCGCCAACAATACGACCGGGCCGCTCTTCTGTATGAGGAATTAAATGATCTTCCGGGGCAGGCTAAGGCCTGTGAGGGGATTGGCCGCAGCAATTTTTATCGGGGAGACAATGCCGCGGCTCGCCGTCTGTATGATCAGGCCAGGAAGCTTTATCTTGCGTCCCGACACAATGCGGGTGTGGCCAGGATTGACCGGTTACTCGGCGATATTTTTCTGCGGACGGGGGCTTATGCGCAGGCCCGGAAAAATTATGAAGCGGCGCTGAAAGTCTATCGTCAAAGCCGTCTTCCCGCCGAAGAGGGAAACACCTTAAGAAGCATGGGAGATCTTTACTTGAGAACCCGGAAGTTCGATCAGGCCCGGCAGATGTATGATCAGGCTTTACCTCTCTTGATTAAAGAAAATGAGACAATTGGCGAGGCTGACATCTACCGGAACCGGGGCCAGATCGAGCTGCGAACGGGCAATATTGCGGCAGCCCTTAAAATGTATGAAAAAGCCGAACCTCTTTATGAAAAAATGAAATGGGCGATCGGCCGGGGCAATATCTTCCTGGGCCGGGCGGAGATTTTCTTTTATGCCGGGAATAACGATCAGGCTTCCCGTCTTTATGACCAGGCCTTTGCAGAGTATGAAAAAGCGGAAGACCCGGAAGGGCAGGGATTCGTTTATCGGCGGCGTGGTCTCATTTCCATGCGGACAGGTGACAATGAGAATGCCCTCGATCTGTTCGGCAAGGCTTTGGCCTGTTATGTCCGGATAGAGGACCCGCTGGGACAGGCGGATGGGTATAAAGCGACGGGTGATGTTCATTTTTATACCCGGGACCACGCGAAGGCTTTGGAGATGTATGATCGCGCCCTGCCTCTCTATGCCAAAATCGAGGAACCGGTCGGTCAGGGGAACGTTTATCGCAGCATGGGGGAGATCTTTTATTTTACCGGCGATTATGAAAAGTCCCTCGAAATATATGACAAAGCCATGTTTTTCTACCGGAAGGCTCATTCCCCTATCGGCGAGGGTAATGTTTACCGCAGCATCGGGGATGTTTATTATGTTACGGGCCGGTACAATGAGGCACTGGAGATGCAAAAATCGGCCCTGCCGCTTTACCGGCGGGCCAATTCGGTGGTCGGACTCGGTGATGCGTACCGCAGCCTGGGAGACATCCATTACAAGCTGAAAAATTACCAAGCAGCCATGGCGAACTATGAAGAAGGGCTTACTTATTCTAAAAAAGCCAACTCCACGATCGGCCAGGGGAATATTTATCAGAGCATGGGCGATGTCTATCTTGCCCGAGGTGAATATGAACGCGCCTGGGTTATGTTGGAAAAGGCCCTGGAATTTTATACTAAGATGTCCGATATCGAGTCCGAGGCGTACATAGCTTTCAAGAAAGCGGCCGTTTTGGAGAAGGAAGGAAAAAATGACGATGCGCTGAAACTTTATGAAGAAGGAGTGTCCAAATTGGAGAAGATCCGCCGCCAGGCCGTCTTTGCCGAGCTGAAACGGAGCTACATGGAGAAGGTATATGATCTCTATGAAACGGCAGCCGTCTTCATGCTGGAGCATCGCTATGAAGATAAGGCCTTTCTCTACATCGAATCAATGCGTGCAAGGGCTTTTCTGGATCAGCTTTCCGAAGGGCGGGTTGATCTAGCCAAAGGCATCGATCCTTCCCTGAAGCAGAAGAGGGATTTGCTGGAAAGAAACATCTCCCTCTTGGCCCGGCAAATTACGGAAGAATCGGGTAAGGAACCTGTTGATCATGAACGCATTGACAATCTGAAACGCGCTCACGCTCAGATTGAGGATGATCTGGAAGCAATAAAAAGGGAAATCCGGTATAAAAATCCTTTGTATTCGTCCGTTCAGTATCCGGAACCGATTTCACGGGAAAATCTTCAAAGGGATATTCTGAAAAACGACGAGTTGATTTTGGAATACTTTCTCGCCCGGGGCGCCTGCTACTGTCTGGTCGTCGGTAAAAACCGGTATGAAGTTATAAAACTTCCCGTCTTGCCGGAAATCCTGGAAAAACACGTGCAGGCTCACTTGAACCAGATTCAGGGCAAGTTAAAAGGCGCCTATTACCGGGAGGAAACGGCAATTCAACTGTATACTGATCTGATCGGTCCTGTAGAAAAAATGTTGCAAGAGAATGCCCTGATCATTGTTCCGCAGGGAATACTGGCTCATCTGCCTTTTGAATCTCTGATGTTTAAGCAGGCGGGCCGGGCGATTTATCTGCTGGAGAAATTCAATATTAAGTATGTGCAGTCGGCTTCCGTTTTGGCCATGTTGAGGACGCAGTACAAACAAAATATTCCCGGTCAAGGATTCATCGGCTTTGGTGATCCGGTATATGATTATGAAAACTTCAAAGCCGGAAAGCCGGAAAAAGGGAGTAATTGGAAGGGCAGTAAGACAACCGGTTATGGTTTTGCGCTCTTGCCCCAGAAACATTACACCCGGGCGGGTGGACAGCTCGAGCGGCTTATCGGCAGCGGGGAAGAAGTGCGCGAGATCGAAAAGATCTTTCGCGAGGGGGCCGAAACCGGAATAACCAGGCTCAGAATCGAATCACAAGAAGAGTATGCCAGGACTGAGGATATGGGAAAGTACGGCTATATTCATTTCTCGACGCACGGCATTCTGGATGCCCGTTTTCAGGCCATTGCCTTAAGCCAGATCCCCGGTGCCCGTGAGGACGGGTTTCTTACCCTGGGCGAAATCATGAACAGCCGCTATAACGCTCAGTTGGTCGTTCTTTCCGCCTGTGAGACGGGGCTCGGAAGAATGGATCGCGGAGAAGGAGTAACGGGTCTCACCCGGGCGGTTATGTATGCGGGAACTCCGGCGGCGGTCGTCAGCCTCTGGAGTGTAAGCGACGAGGGGACCAAAGAACTCATGGTTCGTTTTTATAAAAACCTCATCATCAGGAAGATGCGTAAAGACGACGCATTGCGCCTTGCTAAACTGGAACTTTTGGGTCTCCATCAGTCCGGCCGGGGACAATTCCTCCGGTCGGTAAAAATTGTGGATGCCCTTCCCGATCTTCCGTACAGTCACCCTTTTTTCTGGTCGGCATTTGTGATGTATGGGGAATAAAAAGACGATAAATTTATTTGGATCAATTCCACTTTCGCTTCAACCTTCATTGCATTCGTTTTCAGCGAGTGTCATTGATTTAATACAGCGGAAGTTAAAATTATTGTTTGTTCCTTGCTCTGCCGTTTTGGATTATGTTATAGGACAATTAATATCTTTACGGGAGAGCAATATTCATGATCCATGACGAAGAATATGAAACATTGCCCAGAGAAGCGCTGGAAGCACTGCAATTAAAGAGACTGCAGCAGGTTCTCCGCCGCGTTTACAGCAATGTCGGCTTTTATAAAAAATCCTTTGACAAGGCGGGGGTTACCCCCGATGATCTTAAAACGCTTGATGATCTTAAGCGGTTTCCTTTTACCACAAAGCAGGATTTGCGGGATAACTATCCGTTCGGATTGTTTGCCGTGCCCATGAGCAATATTGTCCGCCTGCATGCATCTTCGGGAACAACAGGCCGTTCCACGGTTGTCGGTTATACAAAGCGTGATATTGACACATGGGCTGGACTGCTGGCACGCTGCCTTGTCGCCGCCGATATTACCAAAAACGACATCATTCATAATGCTTACGGCTATGGCCTGTTTACGGGCGGGCTGGGACTCCATTATGGGGCGGAAAAGCTGGGTGCCAGTGTCATTCCCATGTCCGGAGGCAACACCAAACGACAACTTATGATCCTTCAGGATTTTGGTCCGACGGCGATCTGTTGTACTCCTTCTTATGCCCTCAATCTTGCCGAACAGGGCCGGGCCATGGGTATCGATATGCGCTCTTTGAATCTGCGGGTGGGAATATTCGGCGCTGAACCATGGAGCAATGAGATGCGTGATGAAATCGAAGACGCTTTAAATATTAAAGCCATGAATATCTACGGGCTTTCCGAAATTATGGGGCCGGGAGTCTCCATGGAATGCAGCGAAGCACGGGAAGGCCTGCATGTTTTTGAAGATTATTTTCTGGTGGAGATTATCAACCCCGAAACGGGTGCAGTTCTTCCGCCGGGAGAGAGGGGCGAACTGGTTTTTACAACACTGACCAAAGAGGCTGTTCCTTTAATCCGCTACCGGACACGGGATGTTTCGAGCCTCAATCCGGCTCCCTGCCGCTGCGGCCGGACATTTCACCGCATGGATCGCGTTATGGGCAGAAGCGATGACATGCTCATAATTCGCGGTGTTAATGTTTTTCCCTCGCAGATCGAAGCGGTACTTGTGGCCATCGAAGGACTGGAACCGCATTATCAGCTGATTGTCGATCGCGAAGGCACCCTGGACACTTTGGAAGTACAGGTTGAAGTTACGGAAAGCCAATTTGCCAATGCCGATCAGGTGAAGGTTCTGCAAAAACTGGAAAGACTGATTGTCAAAGATATGAAAGACTATCTGGGGATTACGGCTAAAGTGAAACTTGTGGAGCCGAGATCGCTCGGGCGCTCCGAAGGTAAGGCAAACAGGGTCATTGATAAACGGAAAATATAATTGCGGATCATTATTTATCCGGTATAAAGATATTTTAAAATCAAAGAAGCCTCCCATTTCCGGTCGACTTCTTTGCCATATTCTTTGCCTTGTTCAACGGATCATTGACGTAATTGTCATCAACCTGCCGTTCTACCTTCTTAAATCAAGAATTTCTCTGGCATCGTCCGGTGTAGCAACGGTGCGGTTAGCCTCAGTGATCAATCTGACCGCGCGGCGGACGAATTCAGCGTTCGATTCGGCCGGACGATTTTTGGCATACATAACGTTGTCTTCCATGCCCAGACGGACATGCCCGCCCAGGGCAATGGTTGCCAGCTGAATCGGTAAATGTCCGGCGCCGATACCAAAGGCCGACCAGGTCGAATTCCGGGGAATCAGGCTTTTCAGGTAAACGAGATTTTCGACTGTTGCTGCGCTGCCTCCGGCGGCCCCGAGGCAAAACTGAAAGTGCAGAGGAGCTTTTAATGCGCCCTTTTTCAGATAATACAGGGCGTTGTATATAAAGCTGGCGTCGAATACTTTAACTTCCGGTTTTACGCCGATTTCCTGCATGGTGAGACCAAGCTTTTCCAGAAAAGCCGGTGTATTCAGGAATACGCCGCTGTGCATCCAGTTCATTGAACCGGCGTCGTAGGAAGCCATTTCCGGCCTGAGCTCGATTAGATGGGCCATCCTGGTTTCGTCAGTGGCATCAAGGGCGCCCGAGGTTGTACAATTAAGGACAATGCTGCATTTTTTTTCTTTGATGAGCGCGATCGTTTCCCGGAATTTATCTTTGGACATTGTTCCGTTCCCTTTTTCATCCCGCATGTGCAGATGGGCGATGGCGGCGCCTGCCTGCCAGCATTCATAAACATCTTCAGCGATTTCCTGTGGCGTTATCGGGACATGAGGGTTGTTTTCTTTTTTCGGCCATGCACCGGTTGGGGCTACGGTAATGATACATTTATCCATTTTTTACTTTTCTCCTTCCTTCGGTGATTGTAGAGCATTTAATTAATTCTGCCCGGATATGGTTTCTCATTAGTAAACATATCTGTTTTTAAATATAGGAAATATGGACAATAACCATAATAATAACGGGGTTATAATAGTATCCTAACAGGAAACTTTTAATCATAAGCATAAGTCTGTGTCAAGTATTTTTAAAAGATGATTAGGCGGATGTGATTTTTCCGGCGCATAAAATTTCATTTCAAAAAAAACTTGACAATGGTTTCCTGTTAGAATATTAAGTTTCCTCACAGGATATTTCGATAAGAATAAAAGCAGTCGATAATACACAAATGAAGAAATAATTTCCGGCGGGAATGATTTTTAATGTATATCGAAAGTAAACAAAAGCCACCCATTATCGAATCAGAAATCGGAAAGCGCATCAAAACTTTCCGGACCAAAAAAAATATTACTCTTGAACAATTCGCAAAACAAACCGGTTTTACAAAAGGATACTTGTCCAAGGTGGAAAAATCGGAAAAATCTCCCCCCGTTTCCACGCTGTGTGTTATCGCCCGTACTCTGGGGGTAACTATTTCCGCAATTCTGGGTGAAGGTGCTCCTTCCGTTCCCTTGTGTCTTGTCAAAAAAGGGGAAAGAACCTTGATTTCCCGGAGAGGGACTGCTTTCGGTTATTCTTACGAGGCTCTGGCCTATAAATTCCCCAATAAAAGGATGGAGCCGTTTATTCTGACTCTTCCGGTTAATCCCCGAAAAAAAACCATCTATAAGCATGAAGGTGAGGAAATCCTTTTTGTCTTTGAGGGGACGATGAAATTCCACCATAATAATCAGGAATATATTGTCGAAGAAGGGGATTGTATCTATTTCGACTCCAACATGCCGCATTTCGGTGAATCCACGGGCAACAAAAGAGTCAAATGTTTTATGGTTATTTACAACAATGACGGCAGATAGAGCAAAGATGGCATGATGAACATTAACGAAATCAATCATATCGGCGTTCTCGGGGCCGGTCTCATGGGGCACGGAATTGCTCAGGTTTTTGCCCGGGCTGGTTTTAATGTAAGTATTTTTGATGCCGATGCTGCGGCGCTGGCCAAAGTGAAAGACAGAGTCGCCGCCAATTTTGATGTTTTCATTCGATTAAACCTTGCCGGTGCTCAGGACAGGGAAAACTGCCTGGCCAATATTACTGCTGCCCAGGACATGCAAAATTTTTGTAATGGGCCTCAGCTCATAATTGAGGCGATCTCGGAAAATATATCTGTAAAAAAAACCGTCTATGCGGAAATAGAAAAACATGCACCGCCGGATACCATTTTAACGAGCAATACATCAGCACTGAGCATTACCGAAATCAGTGAGGCGCTGAAATTCAAAACGCGCTTTCTGGGGACTCATTTCTGGAATCCTCCCCATATTATCCCCTGTGTTGAGATTATTAAAGGGGCGTCTACGGATGATGAAATATTCGAGACCGTTTATGCACTGATGGAAAAAGCGGGAAAGGTTCCCGTCCGTGTACTCAAGGATATTCCCGGATTTCTCGGTAACCGTCTCCAACACGCTATGATGCGCGAGGCGATATCACTGCGGGAAAATAATATCGCAAGCGCCGAGGATATCGATAAGGTGGTTAAATACAGTTTCGGTATTCGCCTGCCTTTTATCGGTCCGCTGGAAACTGCGGATCTGGCCGGTCTTGACCTTTTGCAGAATATTCAACAATATCTGTTCCCATACCTTGAGTCGTCTGCTGAACCATCGCCGCTGCTCACCGCTCTTGTTGCCCGAAGGGCAACCGGTGTCAAAGCCGGAGAAGGTTTTTACAATTGGACGCCGGAGAAAATTGGAGATATGATTCAAAAACGTGATACCGTGCTTCTGCGGATCATTAACGAAATTATCGGAGATGTTAAATCCGATCAAAGGTGAAGTCTGTGGGGAAAATAAATAAAAGACAATCGTTTTTTGAAAAGGCGGTTGCAATAAAGGGGTGGTTCCATGAATGAGATTCCCGTTTTTTTTCTGCATGGTTTGGCGTACGCCGGATTGTTGTTTTTGGTGTCGG
>MVRV01000164.1 GCA_002068015.1 Smithella sp. PtaU1.Bin162 | reverse complement strand
TCAGCGATCCGCCGAATTCTCCTACAGCCGTTCTTGCCCCGCTTACTATTACTGCTTCTTTCATAATCTATCTCCTTTTCTTTACTTGTAATTCTATTGGGAATTATATATTTCCGTAATTAATTACGGATGCCCGACAAGTCCGATACTCCCGGTTCCTTTGCCCCATTGTGTTTAGCCGGGAAAAATCAGCCGTCAATCTTTTCCACAAATTCGACTTCCCGCGGTACCTTGTACGGGGAAAGATATATCCGGCAATGTTTCATAATTTCCTTGTCGTCAACCAGAGCACCACTTTTTTTCACAATTTCCGCCTTGACTATTTCGCCCCGCATCAAGTCTTCTTTGGCTACGACCCGGGAAGTTTTTACAGCCGGATGTTGATTGATAACATTTTCGACTTCCCGCGGATAAACGTTAAATCCACTGGTAATGATCATTCTTTTTTTCCGGCCGGTCAGAAAGATGTAATCGTCCTGATCCATTCTAGCGAGATCCCCGGTCATGAGCCAGCCATTTTTAATGACGGATGCCGTTGCCGCATCGTCTTTGTAATATCCTTTCATTACGTTTTCACCCCGGACGATCAGTTCCCCTACTTCGCCCCGCGGTACTTCGTGGCCGTTTTCATCGACTATCCTGATTAAGGCATCAGGGATAGCCGTACCGATTGAGCCCGGTTTTTGCACCATCCCGACGCGCGTGAAAGAACAAACGGGAGAGGCCTCCGTAAGGCCGTATCCTTCGAGAATTTTGACACCGAATTGTTTTTCAAAGGCCGGAATAAATTCCGGCGGCATTGGGGAACCACCGGTAACGCAGACCACGAGTGAACTGACGTCATATTTGGCCGCACCTTCAAAAAACATCATGCCCAGATAGAGGCGCGGTACGGCGCAGATATAAGTTATCTTTTCCTTCTCAATGGCGCTGAAGATGCCCTCCAGGGTAAATCTGTCCATCATCACCACGCTGCAGCCGCTCTTCATAATGGCAATCATATTGGCTGTTGCGCCAAAAGCATGAAATAAAGGTATCAAGGAAAGGCCCTTGTCTTCAGAAGTTCTCTGAATTAACGTGCAGATAAGGTTTGCCTGGGAACTAAGGTTGCGGTGGGTAAGAACAGCTCCCAGCGGTTTTCCGGTGAGCCCGGAAGTATATATCATTACGGCCGGATCTTCAGGATCTATTGAAATTGCCGGATCGGAGAACGGTCCATCCGTAATTGTTTTCCGGAAGGAGGCGGAATCGACGGCCACGAAATTTTTACAAAAAGTAAGTTTGTTTTTAATTTCTTCATAGCGTTTACGCACCGCTTCGCTGGTTAGAAGCACTTTGGCATCACTGTTTTCCAGAAGGTAGGAGAGCTCATAAGATGTGGAAAGGGTGTTTAAGGTAACAGCGACGGCGCCCAATTTTACCACGGCAAAATAACAATAGATGAATTCCGGTATGTTGGGCAGCATAACGGCAACTTTATCGCCTTTTGTTACACCGGCCTGTTTTAAAAAGTGAGCAACGGCATTAATGGAGCGATTAAGCTCGCTATAGCTGATTCGCTGATTTTCGCTGATTAAAGCCGGTCTTTCGGCAAAATTTCGCGCGGCTTCTTCAACTAAACGGACTAAATTCATAGTTTAGTTTTCCTCCGGGAAAATTGTTAATGGTTCCTTAGCATAATAAGACAGTTTTTTAAACAGTGAATATCAAGAGTTAATGTTTTTTTGACGAGTTTTTGCTTGCCTGTCCATATGTTTTACCCTATAATTTGCCGTCAATTAGAAAACAGATTCGAATTGCCGGCAGTCGTGTAAAATAAGGAATAAACGGAAGATTAAAATAAGAAGGAGGAAAAGGTGAAAAAAATTATTTTATCGGCTTTTCTTGTTTTAGTATGGTGTGCCTTTCCGCTGTGGGCGGCAGAGTTGAAAATAGGCGAAAAGGCTCCGGATTTTTCTTTGAAAGATTCTCAGGGGAAACTTTATTCTCTGAATTCCGATGAATTTCAGGGCAGGGTTCTGTCTATTTTTTATGTTGATCCCGACGAGAAGGATTTAAATAATCACGTTGAAGATGCGTTGATTCAGGATAAGGGATTGGACCGGGTTAAATCTTATAAGAGCTTTGGGATCACCAATCTGAAAGCTTCCAACATGCCCAACTTCATCATCAAAAGTGTCATCAAAAGCAAGCAGGAAAAAACCGGTGCAATTATATTGCTTGATTACGATTACACCATTTTAAACCTCTGGGGATTGAAAAATGATTCCTCCGATTTGGTGGTTTTAGATAAAGACAGAATTTGCAGATATATTTATAAAGGCAAGCTCCCTCCGGAAGAGGTGGTAAAAGCGATCAATATAATTAAGGAATATCAGGTAAAGTAGGTTGGTGGAAATATTTATTCTCCCCGTTGCCGCAGGTTTATGCGGGCAGGCGGGGAGAATTTTTTTGTAAGGAATGAGGTAAATGGCAAACATAATTGATGGTAATAAAATAGCCCGGGATATTCGGGATGAAGTGCGCAGGCGTGTTCTCACGATGAAAGAACAAAAGGGGCTTGTGCCGGGGCTGGCCGTAATTCTCGTGGGTGACGATCCTGCTTCCAAAATATATGTAGGGAAAAAAGCACAGGATTGTGCCGAGGTCGGTTTCCTTTCACGCGAATGCCGGCTTCCTGCGGAAACAAGCGAAGACGCACTTTTGAACATTATTCGGGAATTAAATAGCGACCCGCTGATTCAGGGGATTCTCGTGCAGCTTCCCGTGCCCAAACACATAAATCCGGAAAAGATTCTTGAAACTATTGATCCGCGCAAAGATGTCGACGGTTTTCATCCTTATAACGTGGGACGGCTTGTTGCCGGAAACCCCTGCCATCGACCCTGTACACCTTCGGGAATCCTGGAGATGCTTGACCGCAGCGGCATTGACCTTACAGGCAAGGAAGCGGTGGTGGTCGGCCGCAGCAATATCGTCGGGAAGCCGATGGCGCTCATGCTGCTTGCGCGCAACGCCACGGTAACAATTTGTCATACCCGTACCAGAGACCTTGCTGTCGTAACAAAGCGGGCGGATGTGCTGATAGCAGCGGCCGGTCGCGCACAGATGATTAAAGGAAACATGGTTAAAGATGGAGTAATTGTCGTTGATGTGGGAATGAACAGGCTTCCTTCCGGAAAACTTGTGGGTGATGTTGACTTTGCCGAAGTTTCGCCAAAGGCTTCATATATTACTACTGTTCCGGGAGGAGTTGGTCCCATGACGAGAGCGATGCTGATGAAGAACACTCTCAATGCCGCTTTGATGGCCTCGTAAAAGTCCATATGCGGCGTTGTGCTTCGTCCCTCGGCGTTGCGGCGTATAAGAAAATACGCCTCACTTCTCAGGATTCGCACGCCTTGCCTCTGGCCTTTTACGAGGCCATCAATTTTGCTGCTGCCGAAGTAATTGTTTATGGTGAGAGCTTGAATAATACAGAAGCAGCCTTCAGCCTAAATACCTATTCCAATATTCCGATTAAACGGAATATTTTTTCAAAACGTCCTTCCCACGTATGCTCCCGCAGGGCACGTTCGTGTCCTTTTATCCTTACTGATTCGGTTTCCTCCGGATGTGCCAGATAATATTTTATTTTGGCAACAAGATCATCCATTCCCGAATAGGTCAGGATTTCTTCTCCCGGAAGGAAAGCGTAAGCCAGTTCCGGATGATCTTCAGTCAGGTAAAGCCCTCCGCTCATGGGTATTTCAAAATCGCGACCCTTGAGGCAAAAAGTATCTTTATGGCCGGCGACACCGCCAAAGCCCAGATTTATTTTGCTTCGGGAATATATCCGGACCATTTCCTCCGTAGTAAGAGGCCCGGAAGGCCAGCCGACACCGTAGGCTTCTGCATTAATTCCCTGTTCTTTCAATTTTGCGATTACCGCCGCCCGGTTGCCGTAACATTGTCCGACAAAAGATACATCAATGGTTTTTTCCAGATCATAAGGCCGGTGAATTTGCGGATTGGCGCCCTCGGGCAGATAAAGCGGTATTGCGCCTTCGACGCAATATTTGATTAAAGCATCTTCAGTGCTCGTCCAGCAAAGGTCAAAAAAACTGCAAATATCGCGGGAACCGTAAGCTCTGCCGTTTTTTTCTTTTCCCACAAAGTGTTCCTTGTCGTTTAAGGCCAGATTAACCATGGGAGTGCCCAAGCTGCGGATTTTTTGCAGTGCCGCCGGTTCGACAAGTTCGCCGGATAAATAAGCAAAAATCACATCGGCTTTTTTATCGGTTTGCCACTTATTTATTTTGCGGATTAAATCTTCATTCATCCTGGATTTCAATGAATTATGCCAGTCTTTGCCGGAATGATTAAACTTATTGAACCAATCATAATGGCGGACAAGCCCGAACTTTGCGAGTGACGGTTTCAGAGCTTCATTTTCCCAGTTGTAATGATGATAAACGGCAATAATATTGAGATCGCCTTTTGCTTTGGCGGCAAGGGAGGGGAACCGTTTTTTTAATTCCGCTTTAATCTCCTGCTCCCCGGGGATTTTCAACCCCAGTTTCCGGTATCTTTGGGTATAGTAATCCTTCTCGCGCTGCAGGTGCCGGCTGTTTTGCCAGCTGCGGAATTGCCGGCGGTATTTTTTCAGCGGATCATTCATTGCTTTCTCAGGGTGTAGAGCCTTGCTCCGTTGGATTTATCCACACGGCCGTTCATCATATTCAAAACATGTCCGGCGTCAATGGTGGGAATGGAAAAAGTTTCGGCAACAGCGGTGCAGATGAGCAGTGCACCTACTCCGGCGCCGACAAGACATAAATCGGTATCCGGAGGAATTTTATCCAATACGGCTTTTTTATTTTCCCCCCAGCGGGTAGCCACATACTCGGCCGGAATATCCACGAAGGTTAAAGAAGGCTGGCTGCCGAAGCTGGCAAACCATTGCCGGCAGCTTTCCGGATTATATTCCGAATTTAAAATACAGATTTTTTTTTCGTTCATGGCAGTGGCAAACTGTGCGGAACTCAAATAGGCATAAACCACGTAAAAAGGAATATAGTTGGCAGGTGTCAGATTGATGCCGTGGGTATGAAGAAAATTCAGAAAATCCGCTCCCGAGGAATCTCTTTTTTTTCTCCGGAAAGAAAAAATATTTTTTTCTTTAGTTTCAGAATTGCCGGGAAAAACAAGCGGAGCAAAAAGACCGTTTATCTCCAAATATTTCATGGCGGCAATGTGCTCGGACATGGCGCTTTTAATTGCCGCAACTGATTCGGCCTGCTTATAAAGGCCATTACAGCCCAGAGTGTAATTGTAAAACGCGTATTCGCCGTCGGCAAAACGAATTACCGGTAAAGCCTGATGATTCCGTAATGCAGTTGATATTTTTTCGTGCAATATCCGGCAGTATTCGTCTCCGCCTGTTACCGTATGAGCAAACAGGCAAATTTCCTGATCCAACACGGATTTGGAAAATATCCGGACGGCGGGTTCATTGTCGATATTCTTAATATCCAAGTGATCGAAGCGGAATAATTTTTCGGCGATTAAGTGTTCCAGATAGCGTTCTTCTTTCATGTTTTTCACCTGTTCTTTGATTTTCGGGCCACTACGGCAAAACTGTGTCCGGAATAAAACCGGGCAATGATGCGAGATATAAACGAAGGCAAAAAAAATTTTTCCAGCTTTTCTTTTATGTATTCGGAAAGATAGTGTTTCTTGCGAATAACGGTAAAACCATTTTTATTCAGCAGCGCATAAAGGGAGCTTTTTGTAAAATGATAGAAATGATATGGTAATTGCCAACCCCGCCAATTCTCCCAGGTCTTCAGCGCATCGTGTCCCGCATAATTGGGAACGTCCACAACCAAAACGCCATCATCTTTCAGCCAATGACGTGCTTTTTGAAGATAAATGTTGGGATCGACCGTATGTTCCAGAGAATGCCACATAGTAACCACATCAAATGTTTTTTCCGGAAGTTCTATGTTTCCCGCTTCTCCGATGTGGACAGGTATCTTTAATTCCCGGCTGACATATGCCGCCACATCTGCGGAGACATCGATACCTTCAACATTATAACCTTTTTTGCGGCAGGCGAGCAGGAAGTAAGCCCGGCCGCAGCCTATATCCAGAACGCTGCCTTCTTTTTTATAGGGACGAAAGAAACGTAACCGGTGTTTTTCCTGGGCCAGCCTTTCTTGCATTGCCGGCGAATTCATCCGGAGCTCTTCTTTATATTGATCCTGAAAATACTCCTGCTCGTAAAGCTTTGTCAATTCGTCGTCATCAGGACGCGGATCAAGCACTCCCAGTTTGCAATCGGTACATTGATAGACATTCCATTGCTGCCGGCTGTAAAGAAGATTGCGCCGGTGGCTGCCGCAAAGAATGCAATTATTTGCTGAGTTTTTCATATATTTCCGTAGTCTTTCCGTCTTCCGGTATCAGACATCTTATAGACAAGCCGGTAACGGTCAATTTTATTTTTTATTACTTCTTTTCTTCGGGAAAAGAGAAAGGAAATTTTTAGGGTAATCAACCGGAAAATGGCTTTTATCTTTTCCGCCTTTTTGATTTTTGCTATTGTTTCCGGCTTGTAATGTTTTGTATAAAACAAATATTCAGCTTTTATCTTTTTTTCAAAAAGAGCGAGAGGCGGTGTGCCGGTTTCACTTTGTCCGCCCAGGTGGAATACATGGGCATCTTCAATATAACCCACGGCAAAACCTTTTTCCCGTATCCGCCAGGCCAGATCCTGGTCTTCTCCGTAAAGGAAAAAATCTTCATCAAATCCCCGCAATTCATCAATCAGCGGTCGGCGGACAATCATAAAGGCTCCCAGAACGCAGGCAATGTTACCTTCAAGACCAGCCGTTTCTCCGGAAGTATATTTTTCGCCCGGGTATCTGTAAGATACGGACTCCTGCAGCGTGCCGTCCGGGTTGAGGATTTTTGCTCCGGCCAGGCCGATGTGTGGATTAGTCTCCATGAAAGCCACGGCTTTTTGCAGAGTATCCGGTTTGACCGTTGTGTCGGGATTGAGAAAAATAACATAACGACCGGCGCATTTTTTTAAAGCCTGATTGTTGGCGGCGCCGAATCCCCGGTTCTCTTTGTTGACAATCAAACCGACTTCCGGGAAAAGTTCGGCTGTCAAAGATGTACTCTTATCCGTCGAACAGTTATCAACAACAAACAATTCTTTTTCCGGGCCGTCTGCTGCGCGTAGCGAAATAAGGCAGTTTGTTAATAGCGCAGCTGAATTGTAAGAGACGATTATGATGGAGACATCCATAATTATAATTCACTTATTACTGTTAATGTTCGTTTTTTTCTCGGCAATCAGCTCTTCGTAAAGGGATAGATATTTCTTTACGACATCGTTCCATGTGTTATGAACCGCCGTCTGATAAGCGGCCAGCGCCAGTGGACGGCGGATGTCTTCGTCGAGCAGCAGCGCAATCTTTGCGGCAACAGTATCCGTGTCGGATGTATCTTCGACAATAAAACCATTTTCCCCTTCCCTGATAAGGTCCCGGGCACCTACGTTGCTGCTGATGATCGCCGGCAGGCCGGCCGCCATGGCTTCGAGCACAACCATGCCGAAGGTATCAAATTGGGAAAGCATGATATAAAAATCACCGGCCAGATAAAGATCGATGAGTTTTTCTTTGCTTACCGGGCCTGTGAAAATAACATCGGAGGCGACTCCTGTTTTTTGAGCCAGTTGCATATATTTTTTTATATTTCCTTTGCCGGCAACAATAAGTTTAAAAGGTTTCTTTTGAGTTTTTAATTTGGCCAGAGCAGACAAAATATTATCCAGTCCCTTAATCTCAAAATTCATGGAAACAAATAAAATTAAGGTATCGGCGGCATTGATTCCCACTTCCCGGCGGATGCTTTCGCGCACGGCGCCTTTATCCTTTCTTGCATAATCATTTAAATCCACTCCGGGATGAATAATCGTGATTTTATCCGGATCAAGGGGATATTCCTGTAAAAAAATATCCCTGGTGAGAGATGATACGGCAATGAATTTTTTACAGTTGCCTTCATAGACAAGCCTTTTTTCCACCCAAGCCGTGGCGCGGTCGAAAAGGCTCATGTTTTTGCGCCGGATGTTGTGTATCCAGTAACGGTGGGGAATTCCGTGCAGAGTAAAAATATCGGCTGCAAAAATTCTTTCGTGGCTGTGAATAAAAGAAATATTATCGCGATTAATCCGGTTTTGCACGAAATGCGCAAAAGAAGGTGTTGTCAAAAATTTGGGGAAAGAAATGATCGGCACCCGGTGAAAAGTGACGGGCGCAGATGATTTTTCCATCCGGTTGGCATAAATATGAAAGTCGTAACCGGTTGCGGCAATCAGCCTTCCGGTTAATTCGGCGGCGAATTGTTCGGCTCCGCCCACCAGACCATATTTGGGAATAACTACGGCAACTTTTTGCATGAGATCAGTTCTGTTCCGTCCGGGAACCCCTCGACTCTACAAAGATTTTATAAATTGGCTCTAACATAAAAAGTTGAAAAAATCATGTTTTAATAAGTTTATGGATATGGTATCAAACTCCCGATAAACAGGAAGTCCGAATAAAAAATTATCATTTATTTAAAACATTTAGAGAATCGGCGGTTTTATCCTATGGCATTGAATTTTTTTCAGAGGATAAGAGAAACGGAATGATACCTGATATTTCTTATCTGATATTGAATTATAATCCCGCAGGCGAAAAGAATGCGGAGTCTATTTTGGAGACTACGATTGATACTTTTTATCAGCGGAAAAGCAAGAATCTCCAAAGTGAGGTGTTTCTGCTGGATCAGGGGTCTGTTGCCGCCCATCAGCGGTGGCTTCAGGAAAAACAAGCACAGTATTCATTTTCATTAGTTTTGCTCAACCGCAACATCGGCATCAGTGGTGCGATCAATTTATTTGCCAGAATGAGCAAAGCACCTGTTTTAGGTTTAATAACGTCAGATGTCATTATTACTTCCGGGATGGATGAGGATCTGTTTAATAAAGTCCGGATTGAAGAAATTTATCAGGCCACCCCTTTCACTGATAAAAGCGATGTAGATTACCAGAGATGGTTGCCCAAAGAAGATTTCGGCGCAGACAATATTGATTTGTCGGAACTCAAAAAAGAAAAGTCTTCTTTAATTGATAATCTTCTGGGCAGACAAAAAAAGAATTATCTGCGGGTTATCGCCTCCGAACTCAATGTGATGTTCTGGCGCCGGGAAATTTTCGATAAGGTCGGCTATTTTGACGAGCGCTGGAAGGCCTGTTATGAGAATAACGACTTTTCCTTGCGCTGTTTTCTCGCCGGCGGCTGCATTGCCATCAGTACGGATTCGTTTGTATGGCACCATCACAAGGTGACGGAAAAAAACAACTCGCGCGAAAAGTGTTACGATGGCTATATAGATCAAAACTGGCCCGAGGAAATACGGAGGCTCTGGGATGAAAAATGGCCCGATCTGGATTCTTATATCAAAATCTATAAGCCGCTGGGAAACAAAACGATTGCCGATTATCCCCGGTTGCTGAAACAATTTGCTCATAACATTCGTTTGCCTTATGAACAAAATGTCAAATATTACTAAAGGAAGAAAACGATGGATTTGATTAGCAAGATGAACAGCAAATCGCTTAAAAAAATTATTAAGGATATCAGAGCGCGCGCTGATAAGAAAAAGACGGACATCAGTGACCATTTGGAGACATTGTTTGCCGAATGTCTGAATATCGAAGCCGGACTGATTGTGGAATTGGGTGTGGGCGACGGGGAATCAACGTTTGTACTGGAGCGCGTCGCCAATTTATGGGGAGCAAAACTGGTGAGCGTTGATATTGAAGATTGCCGGAAGGTATCGAAATTTAAAGATCGTGTCTTTGTACGGCAGGACGACATTTCTTTCGCCGCTGAGTTTCCTGACTGGTGCCGCGCAAGAGGAATCAACCCCGTAATCGATATTCTGTTTATCGATACAAGTCATTTATATGATCATACTGTTGCGGAAATTCAATCCTGGTTTCCTTATCTTGCTCCCCGCTGTAAAGTATTTTTTCATGATACCAATATGAGTGAAATATTTGTTAGAAAAGACGGCTCTACCGGTAAGGGTTGGAACAACTCCCGCGGTGTCATTCGGGCAATCGAGGAACATCTGGGCGTCCGTTTTGATGAAACAAGTGATTTCTCTCTGATGTATAACGGCTGGTTCATAAAGCATTACGCAATCTGCAACGGCTTTATGATAATGGAAAAATAATAATTTTATTCTTCCCGCAAAGAGGAATCTTATAATTTGATGAACAGGCAAGCCCTTTCCTTATTTACAGAAAAACATGAGAAGCTTTTTAAAATTTTAAATCATGTTGTCCCTGTAATGATTGGTATATTCATTTTTTGCACACCTTTTCCCTACACGACGGCCGTTACCAATATCAGTTTTTACGGGGCTATTCTGCTGGCGTTGTTTTTGCTGATCTTCGGTTTCCGGAAATTCACATTTCAAACTCCTCTTACTTATCCGTTAATAGTATTTTTTTTATGGTCTGCACTTAGTATTGTCTGGGCGCTGAATGTGGAAAATACGCTCAGCGATGTGCGCGGACATCTGTTGAATTATATTTTTTTATATTTTTTATTGATTAATTTTTTTCGGACAAAACGACAGCTGGATATTTTAGCGTGGGTAATAGTGCTGTCTGCCACCTTTTTTTCTGTGGGCGGTATGATCTATTACTATGTTATTCTGAACAACCCTGTGGATCTGACGAGACTCGGTCAGGTGATTAATTCAATTAATATATCTTCCGAACTTCCGGGAAATATGATCGGGACTTTAAACATTACAGCCATCTTGTTTTGTCTGTACTTGTTCCGTTACACATCAAACCGGCATCAGCAAGTTGTAATTATCTTGTGTGCATCAGCGTGTTTTGTGGCAATGATTTTAACTCAGAGCAGAGGAACCCTGATAGCAATAATCGTTGCCATGAGCGGCCTTTTTTTATTAATGGGGAGAAAAAAGCTTTTTGCCGTTTTTTTAATTATTGTTATTGCCGGTGTTTTCTTTCTGCCGGTGAAAAACATGTTGGATAAAAACAGACTGAATTTTATCAGCTTTGATGAGCGGCTGAAAATAAACTATGTGACCTATGAAGTCTGGAAAGATTATCCCCTGATGGGCATAGGTTTCGGCATGCGGACCTTTGATGACAACATTAATAAAGAGGCATATGTAAAAAAAATACCGGAAAAAAACAGACCGGTTACAATCAACACGACTCATAGCTGGTTATTGGATATAACTTTAAGATTAGGACTGATCGGCTTGATTTTGTTTTTACTGATTATCTTTGTTTTTATAAAAATGTGCATAAAAGTTATCCGGCGGGCCAGAGATGAAAGTATCAGGCACTGGGGGATATATGTTCTGATTGCGTTTGCAGCTTATTTTATTATAGGTTTAGCTGAACCGGTATTTCTTTTTACTGCATCGGCTCTCATATTTTATATTTTCCTGGCGATGATTACCATCTTGTCGCGATTGAGTCAGGAAGAGCAAATTGCCAAAGCACAATCCGGCGAAAACCGTTCAGTCAGTGACATTCGCTGAAAACGGTGGCAGAATTTGAAGAAATTACAGCCTGTCTTATCCGATAGATAGATGTTATTAAACGGCCGGAGGAAAGGGTTGCATGGAAAAAGTTCCTTTGTCGGTGGCAATTATAACAAAAAATGAAGAAGAAAATCTGCGGGCGTGTCTGCAAAGTGTTGCTTTTTCCGGCCAGATAGTTGTTGTTGATTCTGGGAGTACTGACGCGACACTACAAATTGCCGCAGAATTCGAAAGTGATATATACCGGGAAGCCTGGCATGGTTTTGGTCCGCAGAAGCAACTGGCCATAGATAAATGTAGAGAGCCGTGGATTTTGGTTCTGGATGCCGATGAGCGGATTCCTCCGGAAACAGCGGAAGTTATAAAAAAGATTGTCACCGGGCAGGGTATAAAAGAAGCAGGATTCAGTTTACCCCGGAAAAACTACTTTCAGGGACGCTGGATAAAACATGCCGGATGGTGGCCGGACCGGATTGTCCGGTTGTTCCGGAGGGGCTCGGGACGGATGACGGAGGCTTCTGTTCATGAAGCAGTGGAAGTAAAAGGTCTTATCGGTGCTTTGGATGTACCTATCGAGCATTTTACGGAAAGCCGTTTGAGTAAAATTATTCAGAAAATCGACAAATATTCCACTTTGGGGGCCGAGGATGCGTTTAAAGAGGGGAAGCGCTCTTCTCCTTGTTCAGCTTTCTTTCGGGCGTTTTTTACTTTCCTGCAGGATTATGTGTTACGGGGTGGCGTTTTGGATGGTATGCCGGGGCTTACACTGGCCGTCACCGATTCCGTTAATAAATTTTTCAAATATGCCAAGCTGGCTGAACTCTCCAGAAAAAACAGCGGTAAATAAGCAATGAATCAACCCTGTCCTGAAAGTCAAACCGGTAACATCGATATTTCCTTAATCATAGTCAACTGGAATACAAAAGACCTCTTGAAGAATTGTCTTACCTCTGTTTATCAGACCATTAAAAATCCGAACTCTGAAGTAATTGTTGTTGATAATGCCTCATCCGATGATTCCCTGCTCATGCTGAAGCAGAACTTTCCTCAAACGATCTTGATCAGCAATACGGAAAACAAAGGCTTTGGTGCGGCCAATAATCAGGCTTTTGCAGTAATGAAGGGCAAATATGCACTGCTGCTCAATACGGATGCAGTATTGACTGACGGGGCTGTGGCTAAACTCCGGGACTTCGCCGAATTGCATCCCGCTGCCGCAATTGTCTGCGGGCAGCTTCTCAATGCCGACGGAAGCAAGCAGAACTCGATTGCTTCCTTTCCAGGATTAATGACACTTGCGACTAATATTTCTATTCTGGAATACCTGTTTCCCCAAAAATTCCCCAGTAAAAAATATCATCACGATGATCCAATTGAAGTTGATTCGGCAATAGGTGCGTGTATGCTGATCCGGAAAAAAGCATTGGATGAAGTCGGTGTCTTTGATGAACGTTATTTTTTCTTTTTTGAGGAAACCGATCTGGCTTATGCAATGCACCAGGCCGGTTGGAAAACATACCATATCCCCGACGCCTGCATTTATCATTTACAGGGGCAGAGCATAGGGAATAATATAAGATCGCGCATTGAATTTTACCGTTCCCGGTATCAGTTTCTGCGCAAATGGCACAGCCGTCCTTATTATATTTGTGCCGGAGGAATAATTTTTTTACGCCTGCTCATTAATTGGACGGCGAACTTTGTGATGACTGCCGTAACTTTGGGGTTATTCGAAAGAATACGACAGAAGTTTATTGTTTATTCCCGGTTGATTCTCTGGCATCTAAAAACGGGTTAAGATAAAATATTCGGTATCCGGGAAATATTGAAGAGGTGAAAAATGGAAGATTTTTATCAGATATGTAAATCATTTACCGATCCTGTCTTGATTATTTTTATCCTCCTTGTGGTTGCACTCATTTTTTGTCTTATCGATAACAAGAAAAACAGCGGTATTTTGGCTTTGGGTTTGGCGGTTATTTTACTTTACGGAGCAAGCATTGCGCCTGTTGGGAACTATCTTGCTTACTCTCTTGAAAAAAAATATTTTCGTCCAACGGCAATCAATAAGCCTCTGGATGTAATCGTTGTTTTGGCCGGTGGTGTCATTGATATTAATGAATCGAAAAGCACTGTAGCCTCGGAAGCAACTGCCGCCCGGCTGTTGCGGGGAGTGGAAATATTCCATAAATATGGGGCAAAACATTTTGTTTGTGCAGGAAATAGTACAAATAAAATATCCAATGCCGAAGTAATGGCACAAATGGCGGTGGCGTTGGGAGTGCCGAAGGAAAAAATTCGCATTGATGCCAGGTCGGAAAACACCCGGGAGCATGCAATTGAACTCAATAAAATGTTTACGGATAAAAATATTCATATAGCGCTTGTAACTTCCGGTTTCCATATGCGGAGAAGTGAAAGGGAGTTTAAAAGATATTTTAAAAATGTTTTGCCATGGCCGGCCTCATATTCCTATACTTCGTCTTCCGCAAGAAATGTACTTAAATACATTCCTCAGACGGCACCATTGAGTGAAACCACGAACGCTCTGAGAGAATTTATCGGTTCCTTTTGGTACGAAATAAGAGATATATGAAAACATTTTAATCCGGATCATTCATTAAAGACAAATCCTCAAGTTTTTCTTGACTTTAAAAAGAAAATTCATTAAATTCCGCATTGTTCACACCATGAACAAAATATTTTACTATGACCAACCGGCAGAATATTAAATTGGAAACCGAAGAGTCGCTCAAGGTTCTTCGGGAAATAGATTCAAATCCTCAGTTGACTCAGCGGGAGTTGTCTTCGCGCCTTGGCTTGAGTTTGGGTAAAATTAACTTCTTGTTGAAGGCAATGATTGAAAAAGGCTTCATCAAGGCGGAAAACTTCAAAAAATCCAACAATAAAAGCGCATATCTGTATCTGCTGACGCCGATGGGAATGGAGCAAAAGGCACAAACAACCTATAACTTTCTGAAAAGAAAAATAGCGGAATACGAAAAGCTGGAAATAGAAATCAGGCAACTGAAAAAGGAAGTCAGTTTTTCCGATCTTTCCTCCGAAGACCGGGGAAAAATATCATAGGGCGGAGTATATTTATTATAACTGTCCGTAAGTATGAAGAGTTTTATTTGTGGATACATGCTCATGTAAGCCAGAGAGCGGAGCTTTGTAAAAACGGTGTTTTAAATCAAGGACACTCGCTGAAAACGAAAGCAATGAAGGTTGCAGCGAAAGTGGAATTGCTCCCGAAAGGAAAACGATGTCCGGTATAATTCATAATGAAGGATCGACGTCAGGAATTCTCTCCGCCCGGGGACTGGTGAAAATCTACGGGCGAAGGCGTGTTGTCAATCAGGTCGATATGGATGTGCATACCGGAGAAGTTGTAGGGCTTTTAGGCCCCAACGGAGCCGGGAAGACAACCACTTTTTATATGATTGTAGGACTTATCCGCTCCGATGGCGGTAAAATCATGATCGACGGAGAAGACGTAAGTAATTGTCCCATGTATATCCGGGCAAGAAAAGGATTGAATTATCTGCCTCAGGAGCCTTCGATCTTCCGGAAATTGACGGTCGAGGAAAATATTCTGGCTATTCTGGAAACGCTGGATTTGACTTTGCAGGAGCGGCAGGAAAGATTGGCTGAGTTGCTGGGGAGGCTCAATCTGACGCCACTGGCGAAAAATCATGCTTATTCTCTTTCCGGCGGAGAAAGACGAAGGCTGGAAATTACCCGGGCGCTGGTCACCTCTCCCAAATATATTCTTTTTGATGAACCGTTTGCCGGTATCGATCCTCTGGCGGTAATCGATATTCAGAAAATAGTTGCCAAACTGAAAGCGGAAGGAATCGGAGTAATAATTTCCGATCACAATGTAAGAGAGACGCTCTCTGTTTGCGACCGGGCCTATATTGTTAACGAAGGGTCGATACTGGTGGAGGGTGATCCCGAAACCATTGCCTGCTGTGAGGTTGCCCGGAAAATTTATTTCGGAGAAAATTTCAGTCTGGAAACACAGACGAAGAAATAGATCGGAAATATGAAACATAAAGCAATAATTAATACTTCTCACGTTGCCGTAATCGGTGCCGGATATTGGGGCAAAAATCTGGTCCGGAATTTCTTTGAAATCGGCCGTCTGAAAACAATATGTGATTACGATAAAAAGACACGGGTTCAAATGAGTCAAGACTATCCGGGAATTTTCGTGACCGACGATTTTGCATCCGTTCTTCAAGATTCCGATGTCCAGGGAGTTGTTATTGCGGCTCCCGCCGCACTTCATTTTGATCTGGCCGGACAGGCACTGCGTGCCGGCAAACACGTATTTGTCGAAAAGCCGTTGTCGCTTACCCTCCGGGAGGGAGAAGAGCTGGTTGCCTTAGGCAAAGCGAAGCAGAAGATTGTTTTTGTCGGGCATATCCTCCATTACCATGCGGCTGTTGTAAAATTGAAAGAGATGATCAGGCACGGGAATATCGGCCGCCTTCAATATATTTATTCGCGCCGCCTATCGCTGGGCAAAATTCGCCGCGAGGAAAATATCCTCTGGTCGTTTGCCCCTCACGATATCTCTCTTATTTTGAATTTAGTCGGCGAAGATCCGCATTTTGTTGACGCCGTGGGCAACAATTTTCTTCATGCCCGAATTCCCGATGTTACAATGACCAACCTCAAATTTCCTTCCGGCATCGGCGCCCACATTTTTGTCAGCTGGTTGAATCCTTTTAAAGAGCAGAAACTTGTTGTCGTGGGCAGTAACGGCATGTTTGTTTTTGACGATACCGAACCGATAGACAAGAAGCTCGTTCTTTACCCCCATACCATCAACTGGCAAAACGGACTTCCCGTTCCCAACAAGGCAAAAAGCGTTCCTGTCGATCTTAAAGATATTTGGGAAGAGCCTCTGAAGGCTGAATGCAGGGCATTTCTTGCATCTATGGAGACGAATACTCCACCGCTGACTTCCGGTGAAGAAGGTATCAGGGTTTTAAAAGTTCTCGAACGCAGCCAGCAATCCATTGAACAAAAAGAAACTTTCCAGGGTGACATTTCCGCATTCTCCAAATCTGTCATTGCCGCAGCCCCGTCTGTCATTCCCGCAGTTTCCAGGCGGGAATCCATTGAAGTAATGTCACAAGGGACTGGCTACCCGACAAACATGTCCCCGAAATTATCTGTCGGGGACAACCTCGGGCATGACGGACAGGAATTGTCATGCCCGCAGCACCAACCCTGTCATTCCCGCGGCTCCCTGGCGGAAATCCAGAAATATGAACGATTGACTAAAACTTATCCAGATGTTTTCATCCACGAAACTGCCATCGTTGATGATCAAGTTCAAATTGGTGCAGGAACTAAAATCTGGCATTTTTCCCATATTCTTACCGGAGTCGTAATTGGTGAGCGGTGCAATATCGGCCAGAATGTCGTAATTGGTCCTGATGTGACGGTCGGCAATAATTGCAAGATTCAAAACAATGTCTCAGTCTATAAGGGAGTGACACTGGAGGACGGAGTTTTCTGCGGACCTTCCATGGTTTTTACCAACGTCTATAATCCCCGGGCGGAGATTCGTAAGATGGATGAAGTTCGGGCTACCCTGGTT
>MVRV01000163.1 GCA_002068015.1 Smithella sp. PtaU1.Bin162 | reverse complement strand
TGTATACGTCAGCTTTACAATATTCCTTAAACCCAGCCTGCTTGTAAACCCGTAAACCGTCGGGGGATGATTGCAAAGTAACGAAGGCGGCTCCGGCATTTTTTGCAAAACGCATGGTCGCCAGAGTCAAAGTAAGACCAATCCCTTTTTTCCTCTCGGAAGACAATGTGGAGACAAAGTAAATCCCGCCCGCATTTTCATGCATAAACAATAACGAGGTAGCAACCGGCTGACGATTCACAAAAGCAAGAAAAAACTTCTGCGGCGAATCGGATTTGAGGTTGAACGTACCGACAAACCGGTGATACTGTTTTCTTGTCTCCCGCGGAAAGTCAAAGCCTGCAAAGGAAACTTCTTCCCATAAGGACAGATCTTCTTTGTTTTTAATTTGCCGAATCTGCAGATTATTATCGGTACTCTCGCCGGCCCGGGAAGTTAAATTGGCAAACATGGAGGGAACGCTCACTACAAGAGACAGGCCTTCCGCTTTCAGCATATTGCCTGTATTGAGGGACGAAGCTCCCGGAAAAACCCACCACCAGAAGGGCAACCGGGCTTTCCGGAAATGATTTTTAATATACTGAATATCCTTTAAGTTTCCGGCAGTCAGAGGTTTTTCGTTCCAGACCATATTAAGATCAGCTGATTCAATGCCTGTATTCATAGCCCAGATTGATCCGCTGTTATAAAGTGAGGAATTGAGCCCGCCCCAGTAGCGGCCGTTGGCAAAGAAAATTTTTTCGATGGATTGAAGAATATTCATGAATTACCGAGCTCAAAAAAGCTACTTTTTATTCTCCGGTTTGGGAGTGGCCTGCTTTGTAGGATAATGCTGGAAATGAGGCTTGATTTTCGGATTTTCCAGATCTTCCTTCGACATCCGGAACAATGTTTCCGCAGCCGATATATCCAGCTTTAACCTTTTAATTTTAACTTCATAAGCGGGAAGTGCTTTCTTATAACGCATCCTTTGTGCTGTTTCCATAAAGGGTTGATCTCTGAGCTGTTTTTCCATTGTCTCTCTTGTAGACAGAACCTCGGATAAAATCTGTTTTAATCTATTGAGGCGTTCTCCTATATCTTTGCTTTCCAGAGCTATCGGTTTGTTCAAATCAATTTCAATTTTTTCCTGCGTTATTATTCCCGGCCCGGTTTTGGGCAAAGACGGCTTACCGCTTTCGGCTATTTTGGTATTGGCTGATTTATTCGCAGGAAGCTGCGCTTCTTTTTGCTTAATCTGGGATTGAAGACAGATATCGAGGACAAATGATCCCTTTTCCGTCGAAAAAGGAATGACAATGCTGGGACCTTTAACAATATGGCGTACCGTATGAGATTTGCCGAAGACAATCGTGGGAATAGCGGCAATGACTTTCAGATTATCTTTTTCCATCATTTTTCTGGCGGCACCGGAAATCATGTTGGTAAGCTCCCCTACGGTATCCAGTACCTCCCTGTTCAGATCCTTATAATTTTCACCGAGCATTTTACCGGCAATATAAATAATACTTTCTTCACTGAAAGTAATGGCCAGAGAACCTACGGCATCACCGGTCATACCGATGATGCCGGAGACATCACCGTGAGCGGTATCATCTGTTTTCACAAACGGTTTGCCGGCGACAGGCGATATAGAAACCATCTTGGAAAGTACTTCTTCGGTACCGTACAGAAAAGGGTTGATAAATCTGACATCCATGAATGCTATCTTACTCTACTACCAATACTTTTACCACATTTTATAAATTAACCGTTGCAATCAGGCAATGCGGGCATGTCTGGTCCAACTGCAGTAATTCCAACCTTCATCAGCACGGCTTTCGGTATTTATCCGGCAAGACACTTTGCATTTGGCCGCAAAATAGCGATGGAAGGCGGTGGAAGCCGTTAATTCGGGATGAAATATGGTTACCAGAATATTATCGTTTTCCGCCGCCGCGATGTAATCGCCGATTTTCAGCAGAACTTTCACTGTGCTACCGGCGTTCAATATCTTAGGCGCGCGAATAAAAGTGAGGGGAATCGAGTCTGCATCCACTTCGGGAATCCGGGCTTCGCTTTTGAAACTGTCGAGCTGGCTGCCGAAACTGTTGCGTTCGACTTCAATATCGATTAAGCCCAAACAGGCGTTCTCACCGACTACTTTTTTTGCCAGTAATATGGCACCGGCACAAGTACCCCATATTTTCATCCCCTGCCTGCAGGCGGCAAGCAAAGGATTTTTGATTTCAAAAATATTGAGCAGCCGGAAGATACAGGAACTTTCACCGCCGGGAATTATAAGACCGGCAAGATTATCAAAGTCAGCTGCTTGTTTAACCTTCCGTCCGGCAATGCCCAGCCTGTGAAGATGATCCAAGTGTTCATGAACTCCACCCTGCAAATCGAGGATACCGATAATACCGGAAGAGTTGTCGTTCTTCTTTGCAACCATAAATGCACATTCTCAAAGAACCGGTGAAAATTTACCAGCCCCGCCCAGCCAGTCGCTGTTCCGGCGGGATTTGCGATATTTCCAGACCGGGCATGGCCTCTCCCAAACCCATCGAAGCTTCCAGCACTTTCTGCGGATCGTTGAAATAAGCGGTCGCTTTGACAATGGCCCGCGCCCGCACCCCGGGGTTCGCCGATTTGAATATGCCCGATCCCACGAAAATTCCGTCGCAGCCGAGTTGCATCATGAGCGCGGCATCGGCGGGAGTGGCAATACCGCCTGCGGCAAAATTAACCACCGGCAGTCTTCCCAATTCTCTCACTTTAAGCGCCAGTTCATAAGGCAGGCCGTTTGTTTTGGCAAACCCGGTTACTTCCTCTACGGGCATCCGGATAAGCTCCCGAATTTCGCGGTTCATTGTCCGCATATGACGCACGGCTTCTACAACATTTCCCGTTCCGGCCTCACCTTTTGTGCGGATCATGGCTGCACCTTCGGCTATCCGGCGCAGGGCCTCACCCAGATTTCTGGCGCCGCAGACAAAAGGAATCGAAAATTTCGTTTTGTCAATGTGACATTCCTCGTCGGCCGGAGTTAAAACTTCGCTTTCATCAATATAATCAATACGCAGAGCTTCCAAAAGTTGTGCCTCGGCAAAATGGCCGATACGCGCTTTGGCCATAACCGGAATGGATACAGCCTTCTTAATTTCGGCAATCATGGCGGGATCAGACATGCGGGCCACGCCTCCCTGCTTGCGAATATCGGCAGGTACGCGTTCCAGCGCCATTACAGCCACGGCACCGGCCTCTTCGGCGATTTTGGCCTGTTCCACGTTGGTTACATCCATAATGACGCCGCCCTTTAACATCTGCGCCAGCTGGATATTCAATTCATGTCTTGTTGCATCCACTTTAGTTGCCTCCTAACTTGATAAATATGTTCATTTCAAACTGATAAAAACACCTATCACATTTTTTACATTTTGTAATTTTAAGAAAATAAAAAGACTTTCGTCAAGCACAATTAATCACCCTACCAGGACATTCTCGTTTTGATTTGGTGTTCGTGCAGATATTGTTTGATCCCGGCAATTGTATATGTCCGGTAATGTACCATGGAAGCGATCAGCGCCGCGTCGGCTTTCCCCGTCGTAAGTACCGCAGCCAGATGTTCGGGTTTCCCCGCGCCACCTGACGCAATAACAGGAATATGGACATTTTCCGAAATCAGCGCCGTTAAATTAAGCTCATAGCCGTCCTGAGTTCCGTCAGCATCAATAGAGTTCAGACAAATTTCACCTGCACCGAGTCTTTCCGCCTCTCGTGCCCACCACAGCGCATCAATGCCGGTAAATTTTCTTCCGCCGTGAATGACAATTTCGTAACCGGAGGGAATCTTTTTAGTTTTTTCCACTTCTTTCACATCCATTCCCAGGACAATACACTGGCTGCCGAAGGCCCCGGCGCCCTCGGTAATTATTTCGGGATTAACCACTGCAGCGGAATTAACACTGACCTTTTCCGCTCCCGCAAGAATTACTTTGCGCATGTCATCCAGATTACGAATGCCGCCGCCGACGGAAAACGGGATAAAAATTGTCCGCGCCACCCGCTCGACAACATCAATCATGATGTTCCGCTCATCTGAGGAAGCTGTGATGTCGTAGAAAACTATTTCGTCCGCACCCTGATCGTAATATTCCCGCGCCGCCTCCACCGGATCGCCTATATCCACATTGCCTTTGAACCTGATCCCTTTGGTGAGCTTGCCGGCCCGCACATCGAGGCAGGGAATTATCCGTTTACTCAGCATAACGGCCTCCAGGCACAGAAATTCCGCAGGATCTGCAATCCCGGACGACCACTTTTTTCCGGATGAAACTGCATAGCAACAAGATTTTCCACCGCCAGCACCGAACAAAAATTGATCCCGTAACCGGTTATTCCCAAAACGGCGGTGTCATCGGCCGGAGCCGGATAATAGGAATGAACAAAATAAAACTCCGCTTCCGGATTGATATTTTCGAAGACCGGATGACTTCTGCGGAAAGCGACGCTGTTCCAGCCCATATGGGGAATTTTTAAAGGGATTCCGCTCTCAGTCATCTTATCCGAAAACCTTTTCGTCCTGCCGGCAACCAGACCGATGCATGAAGTATCATTTTCTTCGCTGTACTCCAGTATAATCTGGGTGCCCAGGCAAATACCCATCAAGGGCTTCCCCTCATTAACCCATTCCCTGATCCAGGCAGCGAGTTTTTTTTCGCGCAAGTAATTCATTGCCTCGCCGGCCGCACCGACTCCGGGAAAAATGACATGAGTGGCCTTCTTCAAAAGGCAGCTTTCATCGGTAATCAGGTATTCTTCCCCGATATTTTCGAGGGCCCGGGCAACACTGGTCAGATTGCCGGCCTTATAATCAATAATTGCTATCATAAATTTTCTTCCGGTAAATCAGGGGGACTAATTAGCAATTTTTATGCTCAAATTACAATAATTAATTTATTCCTGACCTTTATAATAAATACCCTGATAAGAATTTCTTCTCTCCAGCTCTTTGTTGATTGTATTTAAGACATTCAGTTTATTCATTGCCCATGACGGCGCCAGAAAGATATCGCGGTAGCCGTCGGCGGTCAGGCGCTGAATGACCATCTGCGGCGGCAGAACTTCCAGCACGGATGCCGCAAGTTCCGCATATTTTTCCCTGCTGATCATGGTTAGCGCTCCTTTTTTATACATATCGCCCAGGGCTGTTCCTTCGAGCGCTAAGAGAGAATGAATTTTTATTCCCTGAACCGGGAGTGTGGCGAGTATCTTGCCCGTCTCCATCACATCTTTGTCACTTTCACCCGGCAGACCGATGATAATATGCACACAAATGTTTAAACCGTGAGCAGCCAAAGCATTTACCGCATCGAGAAACTGCTTAGAATTATGTCCCCGATTAATGAGTTGCAATGTTTTGTCATGAATTGACTGTAAACCGAGTTCGACCCACACATGATACTTTTTTGCATATCCGCTCAACAATTCCATGACTTCCGTTTCGAGGCAATCCGGCCTCGTCCCTATGGAAAGTCCAATTATGTCTTTTTCGGCTAAAGCCTCATCATAGAGCGTCCGTAATTTATCCACGGAAGCGTAAGTATTCGTAAATGTTTGAAAATAAGCAATATATTTAGATGCTGATGCTGCATAATATTTTTTGCCCGAAGCAATTTGTTCGGAAACATCGGGCAGCGCTCCCTTCCGGCGCAAATTCGATCCCCGGCCGTCGCAGTAAATGCAGCCACCGGAGGCCACCCGCCCATCGCGGTTGGGGCAGGTAAAGCCGGCATCAATCTGCAGCTTATGGACGGTGCAGCCGAACAGATTGCGCCAGTAGCTTTTCAAATCATAGTAGCGTTTATTGTTTTTCCAGAAATCGGGCTTGGCCAAAGTTGCCTCTTTTTTATGTTGTGTTTTTTTTGCCGCAATACTATTAAAATAAAACAAGTGCAAGCATTTGATTTGAGGTGAAATATATTGGCGGATCAATATGACATTCTGGTGGTTGGCGGCGGACATGCCGGCTGTGAAGCGGCGCTTGCTTCCGCACGCATGGGCGCAAAGACGCTTTTATTTAATATCAATCTGGATTCGATTGCCCTCATGTCGTGCAATCCCGCCGTCGGGGGACTTGCTAAAAGCCAGCTCGTCAAGGAAATAGACGCCCTGGGCGGAGAGATGGGCAAGGTAACCGATAAAACCGCCGTACATTTCCGGCTGCTCAACGCCTCCAAGGGCCCGGCCGTTCAATCATCGCGGATGCAATGCGACAAGCAACTCTATCGCCTGACGATGAAGGCGACAGTGGAAAAACAGCGGAATCTCTCCCTCCGCCAGGCCATGGTGGAATCGCTGGTCGTTGAAAACGGCACGGTTAAAGGTGTACTCGATGCCAGCGGCTATTTCTACGGAGCAAAAAAAGTCGTCATTACTACCGGGACGTTTTTAAACGGTCTGGTGCATATCGGCACATCACAGACTCCTTCGGGCCGCGCCGGAGAACTGGCCTCGGTGGGACTCGCCCATCAGCTCAAAGAACTAGGTTTTGAAGTCGGGCGGATGAAAACCGGCACGCCGCCCCGATTGCGCGCTTCCTCCATTGATTTTACCCCGCTTACCCGCCAGGACAGTGACCACGACCCACAACCGTTTTCCTTTACCACCAAGGCGCTCAGACCGGAAAGACTCCCTTCCTATTTCACCGCCACATCCACCGCAACACATGAAATAATTCGGGAAAACATCCGGCATTCGCCCCTCTACGCCGGTGTCATTAAAGGTGTCGGTGCCCGCTACTGCCCCTCGCTGGAAGACAAAGTCATGCGCTTTACTGAACGCCAGAATCATCCGGTCGTGCTGGAACACGAAGGGCTGGATACTGAAGAGATTTATGCCAAGGGCCTGGGCAACTGCCTGCCCCTCGAATTGCAGTACCGGATTGTCCACTCTGTCCGCGGTTTGGAACAGGCCGAAATCATGCGGCCGGCATATGCCATCGAATACGATTTCGTTCAGCCCAGCCAGCTTAAAAACACTCTGGAGACGAAATTGATTTCCGGTTTGTATCTGGCCGGTCAGATCAACGGCACATCCGGCTACGAAGAAGCGGCGGCCCAGGGGCTCTGGGCGGGAATTAACGCCGTCCGCGCTCTGCAGGGCGCGCCGCCATTTTTGCTGGATCGTTCCGAAGCTTACATGGCCGTAATGATCGACGATCTCATTACCCGGGGGGTGGATGAGCCCTACCGTATGTTTACATCACGCGCCGAGTACAGGCTGATTCTGCGGGAAGACAACGCCGGAATCCGGCTGATGGCCAAGGGCTGCGAACTGGGACTGATTGACCATATTTTTTTGCGCGACCTGCAGGATAAAATGAAGCGGATTGAACAGGGCATCGCAAAACTGAAATCATCACCCGTCAAACCGTCGCCCCGGATCAATGAAATACTTGCCTCCAGGCAATCGCCACCTCTTGTGAACGCCACAACGCTTTACGGCCTTTTGAAAAGACATGAAATTGCCTATGATGACCTTGCGGAATTCCCCGGCGGGGAGCCGGAAAATGATCTCTTCGTCAAAAAGCAGATGGAAATAGAAACAAAATACGAAGGATACATCAAGCGCCAGTTCGAATCCGTCCGGCGGCTCAAAGAGCAGGAAAAAAAGAAAATTCCCCCGAATTTTGATTATGCGGCGGTTCCAGGGCTGTCCAACGAACTGCGCACCAAACTCACCCGCATTGCACCTGCCACCATAGGCCAGATGGAACGCATTCCCGGTATGACCGAAGGCGCCGTCTCGGCTGTGCTCATCATGATGAAAAAAATGGAAATGATTTTCCGATAGAACCCGGCAACAGGCAATTTATAGCCGACTTTTAAAAACGTCTGCTCTGATGAGACCATTGTCCTGGCCGGAAAATCGTTACAGATTGAAATCACCTATATTTGCCGATATATCTCTCGAGCCTGTTTAATCCTTCTTTAATATTTTCCAGGGAATTGGCGTAAGAAAAACGCAAAAATCCTTCGCCGCCACTGCCGAAATCAATGCCCGGCGTGACACCCACTTTTACCTCTTCCACAATCCGGAACGCTTCTTTATAGGAATCAGTAAAGAAGCGCCGGGCATCGGCAAACACATAAAACGCTCCGGTCGGCTCGACATGGATGACAAAACCCATATCCTTCAGGCGTGTGAGCATGTACCTGCGTCTTTCGTTATAGATACTTACCATTTTCGCCACGTCGGCCTGCGCTTTGGTAAGAGCGGCAATGCCCGCCCATTGAACAAAAGCGCTCGCGGAAATCATAAAATTCTGATGAATGCGCTGCATGACTTTTGAAAACTCTCTGGGGAAAATGCAATAACCCAGACGCCAGCCGGTCATGGCAAACAATTTAGAAAATCCGTTGATGACAAAAGCCTTATCCGTAAATTCCAAAATGGAATGAGCGCGGTCCTGATAAACCAATCCGTGATAAATTTCATCCGAGATAATATACTGTTTGTCGAACTCAGCCATGCTCCGCAATTGGTCTTTACTCATGACGACACCGGTGGGATTGGAAGGCGAATTGATCATAATCGCCCGCGTCCGGGGCGAGAGTTTCTTTTTAATGTCCTTCGGCCGATACTGAAATCCCTCTTCCGGATAGGTTTTAACTTCTTTTACCTTACCGCCGGCTGCACGAATAAAGTTCTGGTAGCAGGGATAGCGCGGATTGGCAATAATCACTTCATCGCCGGAATCTAAAATGGCCAGCATCGCAAACAACAGCGCGGGAGAAGTGCCTGTGGAAACCAGTATCTGCTCGGGCACAATATTGACGCCATACTCCTGAAAATAGAAATTGCAGATGGCTTGCCGCAGTTCCAGCAAGCCCAACGCATGGGTATAATGGGTTTTGTCATCGGCCAGGGCATCGGTCGCCGCCTGTGTAATAACCTGCGGCGTGGAGAAATCAGGTTCGCCTACTTCCAGATGGATAACATGCTCGCCTTTGCGCTGTAATTCCTCGGCTTTCGCCATGACGTCCATGACGATGAAAGATGTAAATGCTTCAGCCCGCTTTGCTATCATTTTATTTCCTTAAATTTTAGTTTATTCCTTCTAAAGTGATTGCCGATTTTTTTCAACCATATCTTTTATTAATTTGCTGTTTCAGCAAAATCTCCTATGCATAAGATAATTGGTAAATTTATTATTTTGGATAAAATTATCAAAAAAGCACATAACTGGCTCATTAATTGCGAATCCATCAACAGAAACAAAAAACTAATTGCAATTAGTACATTTTTGTTACAAAATACACTACGGTTTGCCGAATCGTTTATGAACAAGAGTAAAAAAAATAATTTCCCTGAAAAAGAGGCCAATTTGAGTATTCATAGTTATGAAGAACTGGCGACACTACACGCGATAGCCAAGATTTTAGCGCAACCGCAGGATCTGCGCTATCAACTGGAACAGATTCTGCAGGAAATGAGTTCCCGCCTGGGAATGCAGCGCGGTATGATCTCCCTTCTGGATCGTGAAAAAAAGGAAGCCTGGCTTGATGTCGCCCATGATGTCGATATCGACGGTATGGACATAACCTACAAGCCCGGCGAAGGAATAACCGGCAAGGTGGCGGAAACAGGCCGCCCGATGGCGATTGCCAATCTGGGACAAGCCACTCATTTTCTCGACCGCACCGGAGCGCGAAAACATTTAAACAGATCGGAGCTCGCCTTTCTTTGTGTCCCCATCATTTACGACGATCGCGTAGTCGGAGTGCTCTCCGCCGATAAAGTTGCCCGCGAAGTGGAAATTCTGGATAAGGAACTCGCCATGCTCGCGGCCGTGGCCGAACTCATGGCCAAAGCCGTGCATATACGGGCTCTCGAAGAAGAAAACAGAAGGCTGCGCAAAATTGTCGGTAGTTCCCGCGCACCGTCCATCGATATTATCGGTCATTCCAAGCCCATGCAGGAAGTTTTTGGCCTGGTTGCCCAGGTTGCAGATTCCAACACGACAGTTTTGATTACCGGAGAAACGGGAACCGGCAAGGAATTGATCGCCCGCGCAATTCACATGAACAGTCCCAGGCACAACGGGCCGCTCGTACAGGTAAATTGTGCGGCAATTCCCGATACGCTGATTGAAAGCGAATTGTTCGGCCATGAAAAAGGTGCTTTTACCGGTGCGTTGCACCAGCGCCGCGGCCGGTTTGAAGAAGCCAACGGCGGCACCATCTTTCTCGATGAAGTAGGAGAACTCTCCGCCGCAGCGCAGGTAAAGCTCTTGCGTGTTTTGCAGGAAAAAAAGTTTCAGCCGCTCGGTTCTTCACGGGTAATCAGCATTAACGTACGGATTATCGCCGCGACCAACAGAAATCTGGAACAGGATATTCTGGCGGAACGTTTTCGGGCTGATTTATATTACCGTCTGAATGTTTTCCCCATCTATCTGCCCGCTCTGCGGGAAAGAGGCAGCGACATCATTCTGCTTGCCGATTATTTTATTCTCAAATACAGTAAGGAAATGGGTAAAAACGTTAAGAAAATTTCCACATCGGCTATTGAGGCGTTTCTATCTCACAAGTGGCCCGGCAATGTCCGGGAACTGGAAAATTGCATAGAACGGGCCGTCTTGCTTTCCCATACCGATACCATTGAGTGCATACATTTACCACCCTCGTTGCAGGTCAAAGAAAAAGAGGCGGACAAAAAAAGCCGAAGCAAATTGTCTTCCGTTGTGGAAGCTCAGGAAAGATCCCTGATTATCGATGCCCTGGAAGAAGCCCGCGGTAATCAAACCAAAGCCGCAAAAATCCTGGGAACGACAAAGCGCATTATTCAGTATAAAATCGGCAAGATGGGAATCAATCCGAAACTTTTTCGCAGCAAGAGCAAAGAGATCAATAAAGAAGGGTAGGCAATCACACACAAACCGGCGGCCGGCTTAAGCCTCCATCTGAAAAAAAACCTTTAATATATCGAAGTCCTTTACGCCTTTGGCAATTTGTACAAATATGTTCCGCTGTCCGGCAAAATTACATTTATGTTCTTTTTAGCGGGCGTTTGAAGAGCTCCTAATATCGGATAAAAGCCTGGAATAAGGACTGGAACAGATAAACAATATATATTGATGATCCTGGCATGACTTTAGCAATTGACAGAGTAACTATTAATTTTACGGACGCCTTTAATGTAATTGGAGGATAGTTTAAGGTATGTGTCGCCTTTTTGCTGTAACATGTAACAATCCGCTTTCGCCGATGGTCGCGATAAGAGCCCTGGATGTAATGAAAGAAGGGCATGACGGTTCCGGAGTGGGACTTTTTCTCACCGATCTGGGCGGAGAATTCGAACATTTTAAAGGGGAACCTATTCTTTCCGGGATTTTTTCCAATGAAGGAATCAAAGCTCTGGACCGTTACATGATTGACCTGGATTTTATGGTCAAATACAAACTTTCTTTCCGGCCGGGTAAACTTCCGCCATCGGGAACACCCAAAAGAGATAACTACGTTATTCGGGTTTATGAATACCCGGCGGATTGGGAAGGATTAAGCGAAACTGAAATTCAATTTCGTCTCATGATGGTACAGTTGCAACTGCGCCGGCTGGGGGAAAAAGATAATTCGATGATGATTTTCAGCTTCTGGCCGGATGTCATCATGCTCAAAGAAGTCGGCGATCCTCTGGCCGTTGCCGAATATCTGGGGCTGGACCGCAAGGAATTGCAGGCGCGGGTGATTTTAAGCCAGGGAAGACAAAACACGAATTATTCTATTGATATTTACGCCTGCCATCCCTTCTTTATTCAGGGGATAGCCACCATGACTAACGGCGAAAATACCGCCTTTGTACCGATTCGGGAATTTTTAATGTCGCGTAATTTCCCCGGTTATACCGGCTATCAGTCCGATTCGGAGGTTTTTACGCATATTCTGCATTATATGAATAGAAAACTCGGGCTCGGCATCGAAATGTACAAACACATTATTACGCCTCTGAAAGATGATGAACTGGAAAAGCACTCAGCGGGATTGTGGCTGAAAAAATTAAAACAAAGCTGCCGGCCGCTGATTATCGACGGCCCGAATTGCGTCATGGGCTGTCTGCCGGATAAAAGCCTGTTCATGGTACAGGATTCAAAAAAACTGAGGCCCGGAGTTGTGGGCGGCCGACCCGGAATCTTTGCATTTTCATCGGAAATGTGCGGGCTCGATACGGCAATACCGGAGAGAGATATCAATCTTGATTTCCAGCCGATGAAATATGAAACAGTTCTGATACGCCGCGAAAGGCAGGAGATTGAAAAATGGAATCAATGGGATGCATTACCCCATCTAAATTAAGTATCAAAGATCTGCCCTGGCAGATTCTCTGGAATAAGGAAAAATGCACGCTTTGCGGGCAGTGTACGTCTGTTTGCCCGGTACAGGCAATTGAACTGGGGGTACACCGGAAACGGTCAGTGCAGGTTACCCCGGGACTTGCCGAAAAGCCTTCCAATGTTTTTGAAATTTATCACGGTATTCGACAGCGCACCGAACCATCCTATGCCTGTGTCGGCTGCGGTATGTGCACTCTGGTTTGTCCCAATAACGCCATTGTGCCGATGCACGGTGATGAACCCGATAAGCTGCGTTATCACAGAAACGCCGGCGGGGAACCGCGCCGCCGGGGTGGTCGCCGCAATTCGCCAGACAGTGTTCTGGATAAAATTAAATTTGTCCGCATTTCCATGCTGACCGACCCCGCGCTCGATGCCGGCCGTCACGAATTTGAGTTGCGTACACTGCTGGGACGGATCCTGCCGCCGGAGGAAATGATCAAGGCCGGCCGGGAAAACGGCTGGATGCCGCCGGTTCGGGAAATATATCCTTTAATTATCGGCAGTATGTCGTTTGGCGCGCTATCCCCTAATATGTGGGAAGGCCTGCAAATGGGCGTTTCTTATCTCAACGAAGAGATGGGCATGCCTGTACGGATATGCACCGGAGAGGGAGGCTGTCCGCCGCGGCTCCTTAAATCCCGTTTTCTCAAATACGTCATTTTGCAGATAGCAAGCGGTTATTTCGGCTGGGATGAAATAATTCATGCCCTGCCGCATATGAAGGAAGATCCCTGTGCTATTGAAATCAAGTACGGCCAGGGTGCCAAACCCGGCGACGGCGGACTGCTCATGTGGTATAAAGTCAATAAACTGATTGCGGCGATCCGCGGCGTTCCGCAGGGAGTGAGTCTGCCCAGCCCGCCGACTCATCAGACGAAGTATTCCATCGAGGAAGCGGTTGCCAAAATGATCCAGTCCATGTCGATGGCCTGGGGCTTCCGCGTACCGGTTTACCCGAAAATATCGGCCACCAGCACGTCGCTTGCGGTATTGAATAATCTGACTCGCAATCCCTACGCCGCAGGGCTTGCCATCGACGGTGAAGACGGCGGAACCGGCGCCGCTTATAATGTTTCGATGGATCACATGGGACATCCCATCGCCAGCAATTTACGGGATGCTTATCTGAATCTCGTAAAAGTCGGCAAGCAAAACGAAATCCCGCTCTTTGCCGGAGGCGGCATCGGAAAAAACGGTAATCTGGCCGCAAACGCCGCCGCTCTCATCATGCTGGGAGCAAGCGGCGTGCAAACCGGTAAATACATCATGCAGGCGGCGGCAGGATGTCTGGGATCGGAGACCGACCGCTGCAACATTTGTAATATCGGCCTTTGTCCGAAAGGCATAACCTCTCAGGATCCCCGTCTGGATCGCCGCCTGGATCCGGAAAAGGTAGCACGGCGGATTGTTGATGTATTTACCGGTTTTGATACGGAATTAAAGAAAATAGTTGCTCCGCTGGGACGTTCCACATCACTGCCCATCGGTATGGCCGACGCTTTAGGCATTGCCGACGCTCACGCTGCAGAGCGGCTGAAAATAAAATATGTTTTATAGTTTGCTGATTGGATAAGACTCATGACCTCTAAAGATTCTATTAAAGTCAACGGTTTGGAAAACGGCCTGCGTGTGGATTCCCGGATTCTGGAAGAGCGCATTCAACGGGCCGTAGCCGACGGCTACCGGCAAATTGAAGTTACCGCGCACGGCCAGCACGGAATCGGCGGACGTTTGTGGCAAGCAGGCAATGACCATGTTCAGGTTAATGTTCTGGGTTCTTCCGGTCAAAGGCTGGGTTCCATGGGATTTCCCAATACGGTAATTGAAGTATTCGGACCTGCCTCCGACGATGTGGGCTGGCTCAACGCCGGAGCAAAGATAATTGTTCACGGCAATGCCACAAACGGCATAGCCAATGCCATGGCCCAGGGTAAAGTTTATATTGACGGCGACATCGGGGCACGGGGCATGACCATGACCAAACACAACCCCCGGTTTGAGCCGCCGGAACTCTGGGTTTTCGGTAAGGTGGGTGATTCCTTTGCTGAATTTATGGCCGGCGGCATCGCCGTTGTCTGCGGTGTCGGCGCCGAAAAAGATCGCTCCGTGCTGGGTTATCGGCCGTGTGTCGGCATGGTCGGCGGCAAGATATTTTTCCGCGGAAATCAGGATAACTACAGCAACCAAAATGCCAAATTGACGATCAATCTGCCCGACGAAGAGTGGATATGGCTTAAGGCGAATCTGCAGGAATTTCTAAAAGCAATCGGCAAACAATATTTATTCGACCAGTTAACCGCCGAACGCAACGACTGGAAAATTCTCGTTGCCCGCAAACCGCATGAAAAGACGGGCAAATCACTGCGCAATATGACCGGATACCGCCGGGAAGTCTGGGAAAAAGAACTGGGTGCAGGCGGTCTGATCGGAGACCTGTCTAATCTCGATCGCTCGCCCATCGGCCTGACTCCGACCGGTGACTTGCGCCGCTTTGTACCTGTTTGGGAAAATGAAAAATATTTGCCGCCCTGTCAGGCCGCCTGTCCGACCGGCATTCCGGTACAAAAACGATGGGAACTGATCCGCCAGGGCAAAATGGATGAAGCCGTTGATCTGGCACTCGAATATACCCCCTTTCCGGCAACCGTCTGCGGCTATCTTTGCCCTAATCTCTGTATGCAGAATTGTACCCGCGGGCTCGTTCATCTGCCGCCGCTTGACATAGCCCTTTTGGGTAAAGCATCGCTTGACGCCAAAGCTCCCTCTCCCCGGAAGGCTACCGGAAAAAAGATAGCCGTTATCGGCGGAGGAGCCGCCGGTCTTTCTGTTGCCTGGCAACTGTGGCGGGCAGGCCATGAAACGGTTATTCTGGAAAACAGAAAGAAACTTGGTGGTAAAATTACGGAAAACATTCCGAAAAACCGGATTCCCGATGAGGTCGTCGGGCACGAAATTAAACGTCTGGCCAAAAATATCCGGCACATCCATCTGGAAAAGCCTTTAGATAGAGGAAAATTTCAGGAAATAAAAGACGAATATGATTATATTGTCATTGCCGCCGGTGCCGGGAAACCGCGCAAGCTGCCGGTTAGCGGCATGGAAAAAGCGGTTACGGCAACTGATTTTTTGAAAATGAGCAAACGGGATAAGGCCAAAGTGGGCGAAAACGTCGTCATTATCGGCGCCGGAAATGTAGGCTGCGACGCCGCTGCAGAAGCCTCCCGGCTGGGAGCGAAAAACATCATCCTTATCGACGTTCAAGAGCCCGCATCATTTGGCGTGGAGAGAAAACATGCCGAAGCGGCCGGAGCAAAATTTCTCTGGCCGCGCTTTACGAAAGCGATAACCGACAAGGGTGTGGAATTGACAAGCGGTGAAATAATACCGGCGGATACGGTCATTGTGGCGATAGGAGATCTGCCGGATTTATCTTTTCTGCCGGAAGAAATCGCCACGACTAAAGGCTTTATAGTTGTTGACGATAATTTTGAAACGAGTGACAAACAGGTTTTTGCCGTGGGTGACGTCGTAAAGCCGGGATTGCTCACCGAGGCCATCGGTGCCGGCCGTGTTGCCGCAAGAAACATTGATGATTTATTAAACGGAATTAAAGAAAAATATGATAAGCTTCCTCCGTTTGATTTTCAGCGGGTGCACCCGGAATATTTCGATCCCCGGAAAGCCGATTTCGGCGACACCGGCGCCTGCGCGAGTCATTGTGCCTCCTGCGGCGCCTGCCGTGATTGTGGAATATGTGAAAATATCTGTCCGCAAAACGCCATTGCCCGAAAGGAACTGGACCAGGGGAAATTTGAGTATACGGTAAATAATGAACGCTGCATCGGCTGTGGTTTCTGCGCCGGGGCATGCCCTACGGGTATCTGGAGACTCACGGGGAATTTACCATTGGAATAGACAGAATAAATTAATTATATTTGGAGAGGATAAAAAATTATGAAAAATACAAAACTGATGATCGCTGCAGAAAGAAAGTATGTGGTGGAAAAGGAAAAATTTGTTCCCGTATCGGAATATTACGGCGAGGATACTTTCAGCAACAAAATAATGAAGGAAAAACTCCCCAAAGAAGCATATAAAAAAATGATGGAGGCAATTAACGAAGCCAAAACCATTGATTCCGCAACGGCGGATATTGTGGCCTGCGCCATGAAAGAATGGGCTCTGGAAAAAGGCGCCACTCACTTTGCCCATTGGTTTCAGCCGATGACCGGCACGACGGCGGAGAAACACGATGCTTTTATCGAACCGACAGGTGTCGGCGAGGTTATGGAAAAATTTTCCGGCAAGCAGCTTGTGCAGGGCGAACCGGATGCCTCCAGCTTTCCTTCCGGCGGCATTAGAGCAACCTTTGAAGCCCGCGGATACACGGCCTGGGACATGTCTTCGCCCGCATTTATCCGCAGAAACGGCATCTCGACGACCTTGTGCATCCCCACCGCCTTTATTTCCTTCACGGGTGAGGCCCTGGATAAAAAGACACCGCTCCTGCGGTCAACAAAAGCTCTTAATAAGAGCGCCTTGAACATGCTGAAACTGCTCGGCGCTAAAAATGTCAAAAAGGTATTCGCCAATCTGGGACCGGAACAGGAATATTTTTTGATTGACCGGGATCACTTCTTCAAACGCCAGGATCTTGTTCTGGGCGGCAGGGCTATAGTTGGGGCACCGCCGGCCAAAGGACAGGAACTCGAAGATCAGTATTTCGGCAGCATCAAGGAAAGAATATCTTCCTACATGCACGATGTCGAGGAAGAACTATTCAAGCTCGCCGTACCGGCCAAAACCCGCCACAACGAAGTTGCTCCCTGCCAGTTTGAAATAGCACCGGTATATGAAGAAGCCAATCTGGCTGTCGATCACAATCATATTGTTATGGATACGTTAAAGGCAGTGTCCAAAAAGCACCACCTGGCCTTACTCCTGCATGAAAAACCTTTTGCCGGAATCAACGGTTCAGGCAAGCACGTCAACTGGTCGCTTGCCGACAACAACGGCAATAATCTGCTGAATCCGGGAAAAACTCCCCATGACAACATTCAGTTTCTGGTATTTTTAATCGCCGTTATCCGCGCCGTTTATAAAAATGCCGACATTCTCCGGGCATCGGTCGCCACTTACGCCAACGATCACCGGCTGGGCGCCAATGAAGCACCGCCGGCCATCATCTCCATCTTTCTGGGCGACCAGCTGACTGGCATTCTGAGCAACATTGAAAAAGGGATAGTAAGCAAAGCCACGAACGCTGAAATCATTGATCTCGGGATTTCCTCATTGCCGCTCGTCAGCAAAGACAATACCGACCGCAACAGAACATCACCCTTTGCCTTCACCGGCAATAAATTTGAATTCCGGGCGGTGGGTTCCTCGCAATCCATTTCTTTCCCGGCCACAGTGATCAATACTATTGTCGCCGAAAGCCTTGATTATCTTGCCGAAAAAATCAAAGCCAAAGGCGGTAACATTAACCAAACCGTCTTTGAAATATTAAAGAAAGAAATCAAGGAAATAAAACCGATTCTCTTCAACGGCGACAACTACACCAAAGAATGGGAGATGGAAGCGGAAAAAAGAGGTCTGCCGAATTATAAAACCACCCCGGTCGCACTCAAAGCCCTCGTTACCGACAAGGCTCTGAATCTCTTTGAAAAATATCAGGTGCTTTCCAAAGTTGAGCTCAAATCAAGACATCTGATATATCTGGAAAAATATATCAAAGATCTGGAGATTGAAGTCAAATGCCTGAACAATATCTGCATGAATCAGGTAATCCCGGCGGCAACGATTTATCAAAAAACGCTGGCCGGTGCCGTGAATAAAACAAAGGATGCCCTGGGCAGTTCGGTCGTTCTTTCTTCGCAGGTGGAAATCCTGAAAAAAATAGTTGACCTGATTAATAAAATATACAATGCCAATAAGGAAATACTGGCCAAGGTTGATGCGGTCCACAGTGTTCATGACGAACAGAGGAAAGCGGAAATGCTGTGCAGCAAGGTAAAAACGGCCATGAACGAACTGCGCAATTACATCGATGAACTGGAAAGCCTGATGGATGATGAAGTCTGGCCGATGCCGAAATTCTGGGAAATGCTGTTCATCAATTAATAATGTTCGGCACAAGAGCAGCATATTTATCGGACATGATCGAACAAGGAGGTACGTAAAGATGATTACCTGCTGGACACCACAGGATGTATTGAAAGCCGTAAAGGAAAAGGATGTCAGTTTCATTCAGTTCTGGTTCACCGATGTTCTGGGGATGCAGAAAATTTTCAGCATCAGCCCTTCGGAACTGGAAGAAGGGATGGCGGAAGGAATGGGTTTCGACGGCTCATCAATTGAAGGTTTCTGCCGCATCGAAGAAAGCGACATGCTGGCCATTCCCGATCCGACAACTTTTCAGCTTATTCCCTGGCGCCCCAGTGACCGACCGGTAGCCCGCATGATTTGCGATATCTACAATCCGGACGGCACTCCCTATGCAGGTGACCCACGCTATGTTCTGAAACGGATGCTCGATAAGGTAAAAGACAAAGGCTATACTTTCAATGTGGGGCCGGAACTGGAATTTTTCTATTTTGCCGGCGAAAAATCAACCGAATATCTGGACCGGGGCGGATACTTCGACGGCCTGCCCGTTGACCGCGCCACGGATCTGCGCCGTCAGACCATCTTCGCGCTTCAGGATATGGGAATCCGCGTTGAATACTCGCACCATGAAGTGGCGCCGAGCCAGCATGAGATTGATCTGCGTTTCGACGAAGCGCTCACCATGGCGGATAAAGTCATGACTTACCGCACGGCGGTAAAGGAAATCGCCCGCCAGAACGGAGTTTACGCCACCTTTATGCCCAAACCGGTTTTCGGTGAAAACGGCAGCGGAATGCATACCCATCAGTCCCTGTTTCAGGAAAGCAATAATGCTTTTTTTGACGGCAATGATAAATACCATCTATCGGCTCTGTGCAAACATTATATCGCCGGCCTGATGAAGCATGCGCCGGAAATAACGGCCATTTGCAATCAATGGGTGAATTCCTACAAACGTCTCGTCCCCGGCTATGAAGCCCCGGTTTACGTCTCCTGGGCCCGCCGCAACCGTTCCGCCATGATTCGTGTCCCCATGTATAAACCGGGAAAGGAAAAAGCAACGCGCATTGAATTCCGTTCACCCGATCCGGCCTGCAATCCTTATCTGGCTTTTGCCGTCATGCTCGCCGCCGGTCTTGCCGGCATTGAAAAAAAATATAAACTGCCCGACCCGGTGGAAGAGGATATTTATGAAATGGATGAAAAGGCCCGTTTGCGGGCCGGAATAGTATCGCTCCCCGGCAGTCTTCATGAGGCCATTCATCTTATCGAGAGCAGTTCTCTCGTCAAAGAAACCCTGGGTGAACACATTTTTGAAAAGTTTATCGAAAATAAAAAACTCGAGTGGGACCGTTTTCGTACTCATGTCAGTAAGTTCGAAATCGACCGTTACCTGCCGATGCTTTAATTATTGACGAGTCTCCCGGAAAAAGCTAGAAGACTTCGCCCGGTTTCCGATATGCCGGAAAAAAATTTTGTGTCAGGAGCAAAGCGCATTGTCCACTCCTCATCCGCCGGCGGGTAAATGATAGAAGAAGGGAAAAATCAGGTACAAAATAAATGCCCCTGTTGACTAATAAACTGAGTGCTTTGCTGGTACTGGAAGACGGCAGCGTTTTTGAAGGTTTTGCCTTTGCCGGAAGGGGCGAAACTCTGGGGGAAGTTGTTTTTAACACCGGCATGACCGGCTATCAGGAAGTTATCACCGATCCCTCCTATAAAGGTCAAATCGTTACAATGACTTATCCGCTCATCGGCAATTACGGCATTAATGAAGAAGATATGGAATCAGCAGGTATTCATCTGGAAGGATTTATTGTCAGGGAATATCAGCCCCATCCCAGCAACTGGCGGATGCGTAAAAGTTTACAGGCATTTCTGGAGGAACACGGCAAAATAGGTCTCGAGGGAATTGACACCCGGGCGCTGACCCGGAAGCTCAGACTTTCCGGATCGATGAAAGGAATAATTTCCACCGAAACTCGCGACACGGCGGCACTTTTGAAAAAAGTTACAGCTTATCCGGGACTTGTCGGCCGCGACTTAGTCCGGGAAGTAAGTTGCAAAAAGCCCTATTTATGGAAAAAAGGCGCACTCCATAAAGGTAAGATCCCTGTGAAAAAACCGGTTAAAAAATTGCGGGTGGTTGTCCTTGATTGCGGAGTTAAATACAATATTCTGCGGCTCTTGGAAGTAAACGGCTGTGAAGTCATTGTTCTGCCCGCTTGTTCTTCCGGAAGCGACATTCTTTTTCATCAGCCGGACGGCGTACTGCTCTCCAACGGTCCGGGGGATCCCGCGGCGCTGCCCTACATTGTCGAGGCCGCCCGCTTTATTCTGGGTAAGCTGCCGGTATTCGGCATTTGCCTGGGACAACAGATTATCGGCCAGGCCGTCGGCGGCTATACGGAAAAGCTTAAATTCGGCCACCACGGCATTAATCAACCAGTTAAAAATCTGCATACGGGGCGCGTGGAAATAACTTCCCAAAATCACGGTTTTGTCGTTGTACCTTCCTCAGTTTCCGGCAAGGCCGATAATACATATGTTAATTTAAACGACGGCACTTCCGAAGGCATGAAAATGGACCTGACAATGAGCGTACAGTATCATCCGGAAGCCGCTCCGGGCCCGCATGATTCCGAATACCTGTTCTCGCAGTTTGTACGGCTGATGAAAGACAATAAGGAGAAAGCATCATGATCCTGATTATCGATTTCGGTTCTCAATATAATCAATTGATTGCCCGCCGGGTGCGTGAACATCATGTTTACTGTCAGATTGAACCGCCGGATATTACACTTTCCGCAATTCAGGCTCTCCATCCTGAAGGCATAATATTGTCGGGTGGACCGGCCAGCATTTATACCAAAGGCGCTCCCCGGGTGGACCGCGGCATCTTCACCCTCGGCATTCCCGTACTGGGCATCTGCTACGGCCTGCAATACATGATCGATTCACTGGGCGGCAAAGTCATCGGTTCCGCCAAGCGCGAGTACGGATTTGCCGAATTACTTGTCAAAAATTCCAAAGGCATTTTTGCCGGAGTCGGTAAAAAAACCCGCTGCTGGATGAGCCACGGCGATACGATAGGCAGGCTTCCCGCAGGCTTCGCCATCACGGCCTCCACGGAAAATACACCGGTTGCCGCCGCGGAAGATGCCCGAAGACACCTCTACGGATTGCAATTTCATCCGGAAGTCGTTCATACCCAGGCAGGCTCAAAGATGCTCGCGAATTTTCTGACCGCCATTTGCCGCTGCAAAAAATCATGGTCGATGAAGTCGTTCATCCAGGATGCCGTCTCCGAAATCCGTGCCCAGGTAGGCGACGGCAGAGTAATCCTGGGACTTTCCGGCGGAGTCGACTCCTCCGTTGCCGCAGTTTTGCTGCACCGGGCCATCGGTAAAAATCTGACCTGCGTGTTTGTGGACAACGGCGTGCTCCGTCAAGGTGAAGCCCCGCGTGTCATTGAAATGTTCAGAAAACATTTGCGGATTAACCTGCGCTTTGCCCGTTCCGGAAAGTTGTTTTTAAGTAAATTAAAGGGAGTAACGGATCCGGAAAAGAAACGAAAGATAATCGGCCGTACCTTTATTGAAGTTTTTGATAAAGAAGCGCACAAAATAAAAAATGTGAGATTCCTGGCCCAGGGCACTCTTTATCCCGATTTAATTGAGTCGCGCTCCGCCTTCGGCGGTCCCAGTGCGGTCATTAAATCCCACCACAACGTCGGCGGCCTGCCCAAGAAAATGAATCTGCAGCTGATTGAACCACTCAAACATCTGTTTAAGGATGAAGTGCGGCTTCTGGGCAAAGAGTTGGGACTTGCCGATGATGTCATCTTTCGCCAGCCTTTTCCCGGACCGGGGCTCGCCATCCGGATTATCGGGGAAGTTACTGCGCAACGCTTATCCGTGCTGCGCAAAGCCGATACGATTTTGCTGGAAGAAATTCGCGCCAACAATCTTTATTACAAACTCTGGCAGTCCTTTACCATACTCCTGCCTTTAAAAAGCGTCGGCATCATGGGTGATCAGCGCACATATGAAAACATTCTGGCGATAAGGGCGGTAACAAGTGATGACGCCATGACGGCCGACTGGGCGCAACTGCCGCACGATATTCTGGCGCGCATTGCCAACCGTATTATCAATGAAGTCCGCGGCATCAACCGCGTAGTTTATGATATAAGTTCCAAACCGCCCAGCACCATTGAATGGGAATAACATAGTGCCTAAACGAAACGACATAAAAAAAATACTGCTTATCGGCTCCGGCCCGATCATCATCAGCCAGGCCTGCGAATTTGATTATTCCGGAACACAGGCCTGTAAAGCCCTGCGCGAAGAAGGCTATGAAGTAATACTGATCAACAGCAATCCGGCAACCATCATGACCGACCCGGAAATGGCCGACCGCACCTATGTTGAACCGATAACACCGGAGACGGTTACAAAAATTATCGCCCGGGAGAGACCTGATGCGCTTCTGCCGACATTGGGCGGCCAGACCGGCTTGAATACGGCGGTAGCGCTTGCCGAATCCGGCGTGCTTACCGAATACGGCGTGGAAATGATCGGCGCTTCGCTCGATGTCATCCACAAAGCCGAAGACCGGGAAAAATTCCGGCGGGCCATAGAAAAAATCGGCCTGCGCATGCCTAAAAGCGGCTTTGCCCGCTCGATGCCGGAAGTAATGAAAATTGCCGCCGAAATCGGCTTCCCGATAATTGTTCGCGCTTCTTTTACACTGGGCGGAACAGGCAGCGGTGTGGCTTACAACCGCGAAGAGCTCAGTGCAATCGCCAAAAGCGGCATTGAGGCCAGCATAATCGGGGAGGTCATGATCGAAGAATCGGTGCTGGGCTGGAAGGAATATGAGCTGGAAGTAATGCGCGACCGCGCGGATAACGTCGTCATCATCTGTTCCATTGAAAATTTTGACGCCATGGGTGTGCACACCGGTGAATCAATAACCGTAGCTCCCGCCCAGACGCTCACTGACCGTGAATATCAGCACATGCGCGATGCAGCTATAGCCATCATGCGGGAAATCGGCGTCGAAACAGGCGGCTCCAACGTCCAGTTTGCCGTTCACCCGCAAACCGGTGAAATGATTGTCGTGGAAATGAATCCCCGCGTGTCGCGATCATCGGCGCTCGCTTCCAAAGCAACCGGATTCCCCATCGCGAAAATCGCGGCCAAGCTGGCCGTTGGTTACACGCTGGATGAAATTCCCAATGACATTACCCGCGAGACGATGGCCTCTTTCGAACCGACAATAGATTATTGCGTAGTCAAAATCCCCCGCTGGACATTTGAGAAATTCCCGGATACGGAAGATTTACTGACGACGTCTATGAAATCGGTCGGCGAAACCATGGCTATCGGCCGCACTTTCAAGGAAGCGTTGCAAAAAGCCGTCCGTTCACTGGAAACCGGCCGTTTCAGTCTCGTCTATCCGCTGCCGGCAGATGTAACGGACAACAGGGATTTGTTGAAAAGCAAACTTGTTCTGCCGAATTCCCTGCGCTTATTTTATATCGCGGCGGCTCTGCAAAAGGGAATAACCGTAGCCGAGATCGAGGGTCTCACGAAAATTGATCCCTGGTTTTTACATCAGATTCGGGAAATAGTTGATGCCGAAGAGGAATTAAGAAATTCACCGCCTTCCGTAGAAATGCTGGCCGCGGCAAAAAAGATGGGGTTTTCCGACCGGGCACTGGCCAATGTATGGGGAAAGACGGAACAGGATATCCGTACCTGGCGTGAAAAGGAAAAAATCATGCCGGTTTATAAACTCGTGGATACCTGTGCCGCGGAATTTGCTGCCTTCACGCCTTATTATTATTCCACCTATGAAACGGAAAATGAAACCCGTCCCACAGATAGGAAAAAAGTGGCCATTATCGGCGGTGGTCCCAACCGCATCGGCCAGGGAATTGAATTTGATTACTGTTGTGTACACGCTTCCTTTGCTCTGAAGGAAGAAAACTGCGAGAGCATCATGATCAACTCCAATCCGGAGACGGTAAGTACGGATTATGATACTTCCGACAAACTTTTCTTTGAACCGGTAACGCTCGAAGACGTTTTGCATATTTTACAGATGGAAAAACCGGATGGCGTTATCGTTCAGTTCGGCGGCCAGACGCCGCTAAACCTCGCTAAAGCTCTGGAAGCTGCGGGGGTGCCCATCATCGGCACTTCGCCTGACGCCATCGACCGGGCGGAAAATCGTGACCGTTTTCAGGAAATCGTCACTAAACTGAATCTTCATCAGCCGGCAAACGACACGGCGCGCGATGTGGAAAAAGCACTGGCCGCAGCCGCACAAATCGGCTATCCGGTGCTGGTGCGTCCTTCTTACGTGCTGGGCGGCCGTTCGATGGAAATTGTCTACGACCCGGAGACTCTGGCCGCTTTTATGGGCAGAGCCATGCTGGTTTCACCGGATCATCCGATATTGATCGACAAGTATTTAGAAGATGCCATTGAAATTGACGTCGATGCCATAAGCGACGGTAATACCACGGTCGTAGCCGGAATTATGGAGCACATCGAGGAGGCGGGAATCCATTCCGGTGACAGCGCCTGCATTCTGCCGCCCCTGACCATACCGAATCATTTGCTGGAATTAATCGAAAAACAGACCATTCTGCTGTCCCGCGAATTAAAGGTTATAGGTCTGATGAATATTCAATATGCCATTAAGGACAACACGCTGTATGTTCTGGAAGTCAATCCGCGGGCATCCCGTACCGTTCCTTTTGTCAGTAAAGCCATCGGTGTCCCTCTGGCCAAACTTGCTACGAAAGTTATGCTGGGACGGACGCTTCCGGAACTGGGTTTTATGAGGACCATAAAACCGGCGCATGTTTCCGTTAAAGAAGCCGTTTTCCCTTTCAACCGGTTCCCCAACGTCGATACACTGTTGGGCCCGGAAATGAAATCAACCGGCGAAGTCATGGGCATCGACTCCTCCTTCGGCCTGGCTTTCGCCAAAGCGCAAATGGCCGCCGGCTTTAAAATACCGGCACAAGGCACGGTATTGATCAGTGTTCATGACTATCACAAGGATAAAATAGTCCCGGTGGCACGTGGTTTTGAGGAGATGGGATTTAAAGTAATGGCCACACGCGGCACGGCGGCACATCTTAATTTCCACGGGATAAAAGCCGAAACGGCCTGGAAAGTCAGCGAAGGGCGACCCAACATTGTGGATCACATTAAGAACGGTGAAATTTCCCTGGTCATCAACACCAGTGTCGGACGGAAATCCAGCCGTGACGCTTATTATATCAGGCGCGGTGCCCTTACTTATAATATCCTTTATACAACAACCATTGCCGGAGCACGCGCCTTGTGCGAGTCGGTAAAGGCGATCCTCAAGAAAGAATGGCAAGTGTGTTCCTTGCAGGAATATCATCATAAATAATTACAGAGACGCCGCCTGCAACGTCTCTATCGAGAAAGACCATATGCAATCATTATCAGAAGAAACGTTAAATGAATCCGGTCGTCCCCGCGAAGAATGCGGTATTTTTGGTATTTACGGTCATGAAGACGCATCGCGGCTGACCTTTTTCGGACTTTTCGCCCTGCAGCACCGCGGGCAGGAATCGGCGGGCATTGTCAGTTCCGACGGCTCGCACGTCTGGGATCACAAAGGTATGGGGCTTGCTGCGGAAGTTTTCAAGGAACCTACATTGCAAAAACTTCCCGGTAAACTGGCCATCGGCCATGTCCGTTATTCCACAACCGGATCTTCGGTTCTTTCCAATGCCCAGCCTTTTCTGGTTCATTTTGCCGATGAGTATTACGCTCTGGCCCATAACGGCAATATTATCAACGCCCGGCAATTACGCGAAGAACTGGAAAGCGGCGGATCGATCTTTCAATCGACGATGGACAGCGAAATCATCATCCATCTGATGGCTCCTCATCTGAAAAACGGCCTGGAAAAGGCGTTGGTTGAGGCTCTCGGCAGGCTGGAAGGCGCCTTCAGCATTCTTATGCTTACCCGTAATAAAATTATCGCCGCCCGCGATCCCAGGGGATTCCGGCCTCTGGCACTGGGAAAAATCAACGGCGGATTTGTTGTCGCCTCGGAGACCTGTGCTTTTGATCTCGTCGGAGCAAAATATATCCGGGATGTTAATCCCGGTGAAATTGTAATTATTGATGAAACCGGCTGCAAAAGCCTGCAACCATTTCCGGCGGTGAAACCATGCCACTGCATCTTTGAGCTGATTTATTTCTCCCGTCCCGACAGCCAGATTTTCGGCCAGAACGTTTATTTATGCCGGAAAAGATTGGGCCATGAACTGGCCCGGGAATACATCCCCAATGTTGATATTGTGATGCCCTTCCCCGATTCCGGCACTTATGCGGCCCTCGGTTACGCCGAAGAATCAGGTATCGGCTTCGAAATGGGAATGATCCGCAATCACTATGTCGGCCGGACATTTATCCAGCCGACTCAGCTGATGCGTGATTTCGGCGTGCGCGTTAAGCTCAATCCCGTAAGGCAGCTCTTGGCCGGGAAGAAAGTGCTAATAGTTGAAGATTCCATCATCCGCGGCACCACGAGCCGCAACCGGGTACAGAACCTGAAGGGAATCGGCGTTAAAGAAATTCATATGGCCATCAGCTGCCCGCCTACTATTCATCCCTGCCCTTACGGCATTGATTTTTCCTCCAAGGGAGAATTGCTGGCGGCAAAAAAAGAAAATGAAAAAGCGATTGCCGATTTTCTCGGTCTGGATTCCATGCATTACCTGACTGTCGAAGGCATGGTCAGGGCTACCGGAATGAACGAGGACTGTTTTTGCCTCGCCTGCTATACCGGCAACTACCCCCTTACACCGCCCCAGGCCATCAATAAGTTTTGTCTGGAATAGAAATAGTCAAACCCGGAAAAAAATTCCTGGAAAATATTGCCACAATACACCCGGCCACATCATCTCTTGGACCGGCCGCTATTTAATCCTTTTAATAATCAGTATGTTAGCAAAATAATAAATTTTATATATCCCTGGCATATTTCCTGCGTCAGAATTACTCAACAAACGTCAATTTCCAGGAGTCGGCAATGATCGGACAGACCATTATATCTTTATTGATTTTGATAACCATATTTTTTCTGGCATTTAATCTGGGGGTTAAGGAACTGGGAATCGCTTCCAATCTGAATGCCCTCATGATCGTACTAGGAGGAACAATTTGTGCAACACTCCTGGCCTACCCCGGCAAAAAGCTGGTTATGACGAGCAGATTCATTAAAAAATCATTTGCCGGTCGCGGAGAAATTGACTCCACTATTTCCACACTTGTTCATCTGGCCCGCATTAATAAAAAAAATGACATCCGTCTCTTGGAGCAGGAGGGACAAAATTTATCCGCCGGACTTATCAAAACCGGCATTGAATTGATCAGCTATCGTTTTACACGGGAGAACATTGAACAAATTCTGCACAAAGAAGCCCTGTTACATTGCAGCCGCTATGAAACAGCACATAAAATTCTTTGCAGCATGGCGAGACTTGCTCCGGCCATGGGACTTGCCGGAACTATTGTCAATCTTATTCGTGTTTACGAACATATCAGTAATCCGCAGGACTTAATGGGGTATATGGCGATCGCCCTGCTCAGCACTTTTTACGGGGTAGTGCTTGCCAATGTCTGCTTTGTTCCTTTATCCAACAAACTGCGGGAATTTATGGATCAGGATATATTAAGAATGGATATAATCCGCGAAGGAATTATGGACATCTATGATCATGAACATCCCCAGGCGATGCAGTATAAGATGGAAACTCTTGCCGGTATTGCAACAAACTTTTACCCCTCTCCTCTCCGGCTTGCCGTCCCGGCACGGGCAAATCAGAGTCAGGGAAAGGGGTAATGTATGAATGGTTTATCGAAATTTTCTCCGAATCCGCTTACTCAGGTACCTCTTAAAAAGACAGTGCGTACGCTGCTTATACCTTCCAAACCCGCCCCGGCGGATGGCGGAAATGAAATCTGGTTTCTGACGCTGAGCGATCTGCTCATGCTGCTCATGATCTTTTTTGTGCTTTATCTGGGAATCACCCTCAAAGAGCAAATGAAAACTCCCGTAGCAGCTTCCGCACCGCTTGTGGAAAAGGCATTACCTGTACCCCCGGCCGTGGAAGAACCGGCGGCAACCGCGACGGCAGTTCGTGAAACCGCCTCTCTGGAGTCCGGTTTATTGAGTATCATCGACGACAATCAAAGTATTGCGGGAATTACGGTCGAGCGCCGCCTGCAAAATGTTGTTTTAACTTTTCCGGAACAAATTATTTTCGATTCCGGACAAGCCGAGCTTAAATACTCCGCCCAGCCATTACTTTCGCAAGTGGCCCTCTTCATTCAAAAGCACCCTAATCTATCCGTGGAAATACAAGGGCATACTGACAACAGGCCTATCTCCAGCAAACGTTATCCTTCCAATTGGGAACTGTCCGCCGATCGGGCAACACAAGTCGCCAAAGCACTCATTCAGTTGGGTATCAATCCGGCAAATATTTCCACAAAAGGTTTCGGTGAATATCGTCCGTTACATTCCAACGAAAATGATGCAGGCAGGCTGAAAAACAGGCGGGTGGAATTACAGTTCTCTTTTATTACACCATGATCAAATCCCGGTTGAAGCAGACGTATCCAGACCTCCCAGTGCTTCCGCAATCTTTTCCTTCAACTCTCCGATCTGAAAAGGTTTTTTAATAAATCCGTTCAGGCCGGAATGGACAAACCGCTCGGTGGCTGCTTCTTCACCATAACCGCTGCAGAGGATAATCCGAATATCCGGACGGATGCGTCTCATTTCCTGAAACGTACGATAACCATCCATTTTGGGCATGGTAAGGTCGAGCAGCACCAGAACTATTTCTGTGGAGTGTTTTTGCAGAAACATCAGCGCCTCTTCTCCTTCGGCTGCGCTTAAAGTCTTGTAACCAAGTCGCTGCAGAACAACCTCACACACTGATCGCACCATTTCTTCATCATCGACGACAAGAATTGTTCCGGAAGGAGTCGCAGCGGAAGATATATTCGATGAAGGTTTGGAGATTTCGGCCACAGCTTCACCGGCGGGAAACAAAACCTGTACGGTTGTTCCCCGTCCCGGCATGCTTTCTATGATGATGGCTCCCTTGTGGCCACGGACAATTCCCAGCACCACCGACATTCCGAGACCCCGCCCGGTAAACTTCGTTGAAAAAAAAGGATCAAAGATACGGGAAATCGTTTTCTCATCCATACCCTGACCGTCATCGGTAACTTTCAGGCAGACATATCGGCCCGCCGGAACTTTCTCCTGAATCAGGCTTTTTTCCAGAAATGTTTCATTACAATCCAGAATTTCCGTGGCAATGGTAATATCCCCCTGTTTGTCGCCGATAGCCTCCGAGGCATTGGTAATCAGATTCATGATAACCTGCTGCACCTGACCGGGATCCGCCTTAACAACAGCGGATTCATTACTGAGCTCAAGGCTCATCGTAACTGTTTTACAAACGACCGTCCGGAAAAGTTCCGTGTTTTCCCTCACCAGTTCATTCAAATCCATAGGCTTAATCATGAAGCTCCCCTTACCCGAATAAGCCAACATCTGGCGGGTAAGATCAGCAGCACGGCGTGTCGCCTGAATGGCCTGTCCCACCGACAAGCGGGCGGAAGATGTCGCCGGAAGATTAATTTGCGCTATTTCCAGATTGCCGAGAATGGCCATAAGCAGATTATTAAAGTCATGGGCGATTCCTCCGGCCAGAATTCCCAGGCTCTCCAGCCGCTGGCTGTCGAGAAGGCGCCGCTCCAATTGGATCCGTTCGGCCTCCACCCGCTTGCGCTCTGTGATGTCACTCATTACGACCATTGCCTTGATTCCGCCTTCAGGCTCGTAAGAAAACTCACTGCTAAGAATAACCCAGAATTCTTGTCCATCCTTGCTCCGAACCGCGTATTCGACGCTTGCCGGAACCGGTTTTCCGGCAAAAATTGCCGCCTGCCGCTGCATGAATATCCTGCGACTTTCTTCGGTCAGTAACTGCATCGGATCAAGAGAGAGAAACTCTTCTTTTGTATAGCCCGACAACCGGCACATAACATCATTAACACTGATTAGCCTGTTTGATTTTAAATCCAATTCATAGATACCGGCCGGAGCATTGGCAATCAAATGCCGGTACCTCTGTTCACTCTCGTGCAGAGATTTTTCGGAGCGCTTGCGTTCCTCGGTTTCCTCGATTAACTGCCTGTTCAACCGCGATAATTCCGCCGTGCGGGTAAGTACCCGCCGTTCCAGTTCTTCACCGGCCCTGCGCAGATCAGTATCCATAATCCGGAGGCGCTCTATTGAATTCAACAGTTCCTTATTTTTCTCTTCCAGTTTGCATTGGCTCAGTTCCCGCATTTTTTCGAAAGCAAAAGCAAAAAACGATACAACAAGATACGATGCAACAAGCCGTATTTTAAAGTTCAACGTATATAATGCCGCATTCGGGAAATGAGTATCAAAAAACATAAAGGCCAGCAGAAACAGAAAAAAAACCAGCGATGCATAGATTCCCCTCCGTGAACCCAGCACAAAACAAGCAAGCAAAGGAAATGTATACACCCATACAAAAGACGTATTTTCCACACCGCCGCTGACAAATAGATAGTAAAAAAAGACCGCCACAAAACTGATGACAGACAGTCTGAAAATAAGGCCCGGCTCTCCCAGCCGGCGCAAATAAAGCATGTTGATGATCAGCAGGGCGGCCACTATAAGATCCGTAATAAACAACAACGGGTTATTCTGAGCAAGACCGATAAACCCCATGAGAATCAGCATGATTATACCAATAATGCTCAGAGCATTGGCGATCATTATTCGGCGGCTCATTTCGATATCGTGATTGCTGCGCCGTCCGCCGCTTAAAATATTCCGCAGTAATTTCATCAAACGTTCTCCGAAAAACTCCATGTCCTCCCCCTCCTTAACCTGTCAGGATAATGGATTTTACCGCACTGGCTTAATATTATTGTTTTTTGCTTTTAAAACAGATAGTTGCCCCTGATGCCGTTTAAATTGACTTCAAGGATTCAAAATTGGTTTAAATTTACATCGGATATATCGGTAGTTGATCTCATAATATTTAACAAAAATTGTAAATTAATTAAAAAAGATATCCGTTTTAATTGCCGGTCCTTTCATGAATTTATTACCTCCCATGTTTTTCATTGACATAATGTCATGCTTTCTTTAGACTTCGGTAAACAATATGTTTTTATTACATTTTAAGGATATTAATGAAAAAGCCGATTAAAATTGCTTTTCTTGACGCCGTTACCATAGGCGATGTGGACAATCTTTCCCTGATCAAGTCTCTGGGCGAATTTACCTCCTTCGATTATACAATGCCTGAACAGCGCATTGAGCGTATAAAAAAACACAACGTAGTAATCACCAATAAGGTTGTCATCGACCGGGAAGTTATGGATAAATGCCCGCAACTGGAACTGATTTGCGTTGCCGCAACCGGTATGAATAACGTCGATCTCACCTCCGCTGCAGAAAAAGGAATTACAGTTAAAAACGTAGCCGGTTATTCCACCGAATCGGTGGCTCAATGCACGTTCTCCATGCTTTTCTTTTTACTGCACGGAAGCGCTTATTATAACGAATATGTTCAATCCGGCCAATACGCCGCAAGTCTTGTATTTAATCATCTTGGACATACTTATTGGGAACTGAACAACAAAATTTTCGGAATAATCGGGATGGGAACAATCGGCAGGCGTGTAGCAAAAATCGCCGAAGCTTTCGGCGCCAATGTAGTCTATTACTCCACATCGGGCAAAAACCTCCATGCGGCCGGGTATCAGCACATTCCGCTTGCTGATCTGCTGAAGAGATCCGATGTGGTCTCCATTCACTGTCCTCTTACCGACAAGACAAGAAATCTGCTTGATGAAAAGCACCTGCGCTTGATGAAACCATCCGCCTATCTCCTCAACATGGGCAGGGGAGGCATTGTTGACGAACCGGCACTCGCCCGGGCATTAGACGAAAACACGATAGCCGGCGCAGGGCTTGATGTGCTGACCGCCGAACCGATACAAGCGGACAATCCTCTTTTAAAGATAAAAAATAAATATAAAATATTCATCACCCCGCATATTGCCTGGGCCAGCAGAGAAGCCCGCAGGCTGCTCGTTGAAAGAATTGCTAAAAACATCAGTGCATACTTCGGCATGTAAGAGAAATCCTCTTCTCTCCCGGACGGCAAAAAACCACTCAACACTTGATTGATGGAATCAGGAAGGACGGTCAGGTCATTTTTCCTTCGCTGAGCAGCTGCCTTTCAATATCCATAATGGCTTTGCCCAGCAAGGCTTCCATTTGCTTATTGTCATGATCAAATTCCACACCGATATACTGGATTGTTTTATTGGAGGAATATTCCTGAGGCTGCAATACATTACGCACCCGGGCCTCGAAAGCAAACTCTTTGGAACCGATCACCAGTCTAAGCTTCACCGGATCACCATATCTGAAAGGATAGGATTTGGGACATGTAAATCTGGCACCACCCAGCGATATATCAATTAAATTAATTTTTTCTTCTTTTATAAAAAGACTGATATCGCTTAGGGAAGGCAGTTTGACACGGAAATGCATGCGGAAGTCGATCGGTTCCGCCTGCGCGCTTTTTTTGAGAATAAGCGCTTCGACATTTTTATCGGAACTAATCTGATAATTAACAATCAGATCCGTGAGCATTGCCCGGACTCCGAAACGCAAGACACGCTTTTCCGTGCTGGCTAAAAAAGTAATCAATACCCTGCGATTAAGAAAGTTACGATTCAATGCGGGAGTTGTTTGGGAAATAGTAATTTTGCCGCCCTCAATATCATAAATCAATGCTTTCATGTAATGGGCATTACTTGTATTAATTTCATTTTCAAAAACAATATCAATTCTCGTTCCGATTTTCAGCTCAGGTACTTTCTGCATTCATCACTCTTCAATGTTTTATTAAATACAACTTATTCCGTGTTATTTTAAGCATAATAAAATGATCGGGTTTAAGCAAATATTTTCTGCTGCCGGTAACCGTCCGGCCTCAAGTTAAACCAATTTTTCGTCCGGCGACCCTATATCACAACCCCGGGGGAAAATTAACGAAAAGAAATTAATTTTACTCAGCGGATGATTTTTTTTCAGGCAGGAGAAATGTTTATACTATCCGAGATTATGAAATAGGAAAATAATACTTATATAAAATCAACCATGATCATAAATTGCGAAAATCAAGGTATCTTTTTACGAAAGGCTGGTCAAATAAGCTTGTAAATTGTGTTTTGTTAAATTTAATCCGAGTTTGTGTCTGAGGCGATAACGACAAATATTAATGGCACTTACAGATACGGCCAGGAATTCGGCAATCTCTTTCGTGGTCTTGCCCTCTTTAATTAAAGAAGCAACCTGAAGTTCCCGCGGGGTCAAATTCATAAAATTCGAAGACAGTTTATGTGCAAATGGGGAAACAATATCATTTAAATTGGACTCAGGTAGTGTAAAATAATTTGTGTAAAATTTAAGGAGCGAAGAGAGAGGTA
>MVRV01000162.1 GCA_002068015.1 Smithella sp. PtaU1.Bin162 | reverse complement strand
AATTGTATATCTCATTTCACTCTAAATTTAGCTCATCAAATTAATTATTGCAAATATTATCTGGAATTGCCTATTATTCTTTTTTATAAGTTAGATAATATAATAATGAGCGAGGAATTATGGCCAAACTTACCCTGGAGGAATGGATTGCCCGGCTGAAAAAAAACAAAAGTTTTCAGCATAATGCCGCCGCCGTGGTGGATCTGCCGGCAAAACCCGGTGATTATGAAGACTATCCGTCCTGGGTGGATGCTCGCCTGCAGAATGTCCTCATAAAACGCGGAATGGAGAGGCTGTACAAACATCAGGCTCAGGCCGTCCGCTTTATCCGCAACGGGCAGGACGTAGTACTGGTCACGCCGACGGCGAGTGGCAAAACGCTTTGCTATAACCTGCCTGTTTTACAGAGAATTCTCGAAGAGCCGGAGACGCGCGCCCTGTATATGTTTCCTACGAAGGCTCTTGCCCAGGACCAGATGCATGAAGCGCACTCTCTCATCGGCGATCTGCAGGCGGACATCAAGACCTATACCTACGACGGCGACACTCCCGATGACGCCCGTCAGGCCATCCGCAGGCAGGGGCATATCGTTGTGACGAATCCGGACATGCTGCATGCCGGTATATTGCCCCACCACACCAAGTGGCAGAAGCTCTTCATGAACCTCAAATATATAGTTATCGACGAACTGCACATTTACCGCGGCATTTTCGGCTCGCACTTCGCCAATGTAATCCGCCGCCTGATAAGGATTTGCCGCTTCTACGGAGCCAACCCAGTTTTTATCTGCTGCTCGGCAACGGTGGCGAATCCCCGCGAACATGCGGAAAAAATACTGGAGCGGAAAGTGGCTCTCCTCGACAAAAGCGGCGCACCCACGGCCGCGAAAACCTTTATTCTTTATAATCCGCCGATTGTGAATCGTGAACTGGGCATCAGGCAGTCAGCCATGACGCCTGCACGCAAAATCGCCTCCGATCTCATCGCGAACGACATTCAGACGATAGTTTTTGCCACAAGCCGTCTGAACGTCGAGGTGCTGACCAAATACCTGAAGGATAAATTTACAAAACAAAAGCCGCTCGATGACCATTTCGTTACGGGCTACCGGGGAGGGTATCTCCCGAATCTGCGCCGCGAAATCGAAAACGGTTTGCGCACGCGCGAAGTCATGGGGGTTGTGAGCACAAATGCGCTGGAACTGGGTATCGACATCGGCAATCTGGAAGCCTGTATCATGGCGGGCTATCCCGGTTCAATTGCAAGCACGAGGCAGCAGGCGGGCCGCGCGGGACGGCGCAGCGGGCAAAGCCTGGCCATCCTTATTGCACGCAGCAATCCGCTTGATCAGTTCATCATGGAAAATCCGGATTATTTCTTTGCTCTTTCGCCCGAGCACTGCCGCATCAATCCCGATAATCTGCTGATTCTCCTGCATCATATAAAGAGCGCCGCTTTTGAATTGCCCTTTGAAAAAGGGGAGAAATTCGGTTCGGAAAACCTGGAAGAATTCCTGCAATATCTGGAAGAAAAGGGCGTGTTGCACAAAAGCGATGACCGCTGGCACTGGGCGGCGGAAAGTTATCCGGCCGACGAAGTAAGCCTCCGGAGCATCAATCCGGAAAATATCGTTGTCGTCGATGCGACCGATGCCGGGAAGCACAAGGTTATCGCCGAAGTCGACTGGGACAGTGCCTTTACCGCCCTGCACGAAGATGCGATTTACATGATGGAGTCCGAACAATACCACGTGGACAAGCTGGATCTGCCGGGCAAGAAAGCATATGTGCGCAAGGTGGATGTAGATTACTATACCGACGCCATGACTTACACCAATGTGCGGGTGATCGATTCATTCGACAAACACAAAGATACTGGTGCGATAGTGGAGCACGGAGAAGTTCAGGTGGTGCGCAAAGTCGTGGGCTATAAAAAAATCAAATTTTATACGTCGGAAAATCTGGGCTACGGCGACGTCAACCTTCCCGAAAAAGACATGCATACGACGAGCTACTGGTTTACCATTCCGCGCGACCGGTTGCGGAAACTGAATTTCTCGCCGGAGGAAGTAATCGACGGACTTACGGGCCTTGCTTATACCCTGCATCACCTTTCAGCCATGTTTTTAATGGCGGATTCTCACGATATTGACCGGTCGCTCGGCGATAAAAGCGGAGAGTGGTTTGTAAGCCAGGGGAAAACCGGGCGAGTGATCACTACTTTTGCGAACGGACAGCGGGAAGTGACGGGCGGCAAAGACGGCATCCGGATCGATGAATTCGATCCGACCATTTTTATTTTTGATTCCTATCCGGGCGGTATCGGGTTTTCCGAACTCCTTTACCGGGAACATGAAAATCTGCTTGCCGCCGCCAAAACCCTTATCGAAAAATGTCCCTGTGCTTACGGCTGTCCCTCCTGTGTGGGGCCGACGCTCGAGGTGGGGAAGTCGGCAAAGGAGATAGTGCCGAAGATCATCGATTTGGTTTTGACGACCTCGTAAAATGACCGGATGCGGCGTTACTCTTCGTCCCTCCCCGGCCTTCGCCGGGGCAGGCTTATTGCGACGTACGTCAAATGTACGACTCACTCCTTGGGGCTTGAGTGCCTTGCCTGCGGCCATTTTACAAGGTCGTTTGTAGAGACGTTGCATGCAACGTCTTTGCTTATATTATAAATGATAGATAAAATTTACATGATCAAGTGAATTATGAGCTCGATTGATAAACTAAAACGCCTGACGGGCGAAGACATCAAACCACAGGGATTGACTGCGTCAAAAAACATCAAAATCGATGAACTGCGACGCCGGATTGACGATGTCATGGTGCGCCGCCGCGAAAGGGATTTAATCGAGGCGGAACGGAGAAGAAAATCCGTCGTCGATAATCTGCGGGAATTTGTTTCCGGAGAAGAAGTGGAAAACGAAGCAGGGAAATTCTTTCTTGCCGGTGAGGAAGTACGCGGTTCGCATCGCCACGGGTACCGCAATATCAGCGAGGCTTTTGGTTTCAACATGACGGCGGCGTCGCTGCTCGCGAACGATCCGATAATCGGTGGATTCAGTTCCGCCGATGCTCTCTTTCTGGATACGGAAACCACGGGGCTTGCCGGCGGAACCGGCACCATGGCTTTTTTAATCGGGGTGGGCTGGTTTGAAGGCGGCCACTTTTGCGTCCGGCAGATTCTGGCGCGCGATTTCGGCGAAGAAAAAGCGGCGCTTTCATATCTTGCTGAAATAGTCGGCCGGAAGAAGTTTCTCATAACTTTCAACGGCAAGGCGTTTGACATAAATCTTCTCGCCACCCGCTTTATTATGAACAGGTTGAGAAGCGTAATTGCCGAATTGCCGCACCTGGACCTTTTGCATCCTTCGCGCCGCATCCTGGGGCATCGCTTGGAAAACAGCCGGCTCGTGACACTCGAAGAACAGATCCTGGGCGTAGAGCGGGAAGGCGACATCCCGGGCTGGGAAATTCCGCAGCGTTATTTCGACTGGCTGCGCCGCCGCGACGGGAGGTTACTTGCAGCTATCTTTGAGCATAACCGGCTCGATGTTATTTCCATGGCCGGTCTTACCGCGCATCTGACGGAAATTATTACCGCCGAGGTTATGGCGCAGAATATTCATGCCGACGATTATCTGGCGGCAGCCCGTCTTTTATTGAATCGCCGGAATCCGGAGCGCACCGAGAAAATATTAAATGTCTTTCGGGATCAAAATTGTGCGGATTTTTCCGCGGCCTCGAAAAAGAAACTTGCCCAATTGTATAAAAAGACCGGCAAACTGGAAGCAGCTGTAAAAATCTGGCAGGAAATGGCTGGCTGTGAGCCCTTGGATTTTTACGCAGTTTCGGAGCTGGCCAAATGGCTGGAACATCAGGCGTGCGATTACGAACAGGCAAAGATGCTCGTGGAAGAATCTTTGCAGCGGAATAATACTTTTTCCGGAGAAGAGAAAGAATCGTTGCTCCACAGATTAAAACGATTGCAGGGAAAAGCAGAAATAAAAGATTAAGAGCCTTTGTAGGAATCGGTGTTACAGGTCGGTGATTTATTGTTTGTCCTCTGTCTGTCATTCCGTGCAAGCGAAGCGCGACACGGAATCCAGTATTAATGGAAATGGTTCCCCGCCTCCGCGGGGACGACATCTGGATACCGGCGTTCGCCGGTATGACCTTATTAAAGGTAAAAATTTGACCCCTTGTTCCCCTCTTAATATTTATTGTCCTGAGAAGGCGCTGATGCGTTTCCCCTCCGAAGTAGCGGATATAACAAAGAATCAATTGACAATAGGTCTACTCTGTGCGATAAGCGCAACGGTGATAGCAAAATACTTCTCGAACCTGGTCCGTTAATTTGAGATTCTGATTCGGACGGAACTTTGGTTTATTCTCCATATTTTAGTTTTAATATCGCAGTAAGCGTAATTGGGCAACCAGGTTTGGAATAAGTGGAAAATCATGGGATGCTTTTTCCATGCTTCTTTGTTTAATGTCACAATAAGTGGAATTTTTGTCCATCTATATGGGTTGTTATGGAGGAACATTTTCCACCTATTACTCTGTTGCGATTCAGGATGTCATGAAAAAATGGACAATGCCCTTGGCCAACTGGGCTTTGACAATTTCGCAGCTGGCTGTTACGTATGAAGGCCGCTTCAATTTGGCGGCGATATGAAAAAAATCCCATTTACACAGATTAGTTTACAGTCTCGTTAATTTTGATCTTTCATTTCTCATTTAACAATATTTACACTTATTAAGGTATTTCGGATTTCATTAGCCGGTACTCCGTTTAATTCATAAGCCATATTAATAGCTGCTGATACTTGCGTCTCTAATGCTTCATTTCTCCCCGCGGCAATCCAATCATGGCCGGTTGTACCTTGCGGAGCAGAAACAGCCTGCGCATGTATATTTATTGCTCTGTTACCAAGTGTCCAAGAATTTACAGTTGTTGCCGGACCGTTTCCTGTGTTTGTATAAATGTTTTGATAATCGCATTTTGTAAATTGCAATATGTAAACATTAGCGACGGTATTTTCCGTATATCCTCCGTTTATAC
>MVRV01000161.1 GCA_002068015.1 Smithella sp. PtaU1.Bin162 | reverse complement strand
CGGTACTGCGTGTCGTCCCGGGCCGCATGTCAGATCCAGTACCCGGCCGGATGTCAGGCCCGTTATTCTCATGATCGCGGCAATCTCCTTTTTAGCCGTCCTGAAACCCGCTTCAGGAAACATGTATGTGTAAAGTTTCTTCCAGAATTCATCCTTGAACTCAGCTCTCATGGACACTCTCCTTAGGGCCTCAAAGATGTCCTTAAGATCTGACTTGAGCAAAGCGAAGGGGCGAAATTCTGGCTGAACGTAATGACGGAGCTGAAAAACCGGGGGTGTGGGATATTTTTATCGCCTGCGTCGACGGGCTCAAGGGTTTTCCCGAAGCGATCGAAGCCACCTTTCCCCAATCAGAGGTTCAGCTCTGTATCGTTCACATGGTCAGGGGGCTCCCTCAGGTTCGTTTCCTGGAAAGACCGCAAGGCCGTAGCGCGCGATCACAAGGCTGTTTAGCAGGCCACCATGTAAGAGCAGGCACCGGCCAATCTGGAGTCCTTTGAACAGAAATGAGACCCCGCTATCAAATTGCTCTACTTGTCATTGAAAAATGGACAATACCGAGCGAGAAATTGGGCAAGACCCTCAACCACTTCGCAATCCTTTACGGTGGCTGATATGAGGAAAGTTAGTTTACAGTATTTACACGTATGTCATTTTTATGTCAATGGTGATACTTGACATTATTCTGAAAGCATTATAATTACCTGACTCATCGGCCGTTATCCAGAGATAAGAGGGTACGCATATAGATGATAAAAGATATTTCCACCACTTTTCCAAAGCTTTCCTCCAGGTGTCCCAAAACAACCAAAGGAGATATCTCACGGGCAACTATTTTGGACACCGCCCACAAAGTGTTCCGGGAGATGGGCTATTACAATACATCCATTTCCGAAATCACCCGCAGATGTAATGTTTCCGTTGCTTCTTTTTACCGTTATTTTAAGAACAAAGAACATGTTTTTCTCCAGATAAATGAAAGGATCATATCTCAGTTTAAAGATAAGGCCGCTTCCTTGAAGCTTGACGGTGCCGATTTTCCAGAAAGGTTAAAAGAAGTGATTCGTCTTCTTTATATTCACAGCCGTGATAATTTTGCCTTTCATAGGATGCTTGGAGAATCTGAACTTATCGATCGTGTTGCTATTGATTATTATGATTCTATTGCGGAATTTTTCCGAGGTTTTCTCAAAAAAGAAGTGCGGACGGGCAATATTCGTCCTGTAAATCCTGATATTGTTTCTTATGCATTGATCGGTATTTGTTATTTTCAGTTTTTAAGAAAAGGAAAAACAGACGATGAATTTCCCGAAGATAAGACTTTAGCATTGCTAACCGAACTAGTCATTAACGGTATCAGCGGCCCGGCGCAGTGGAATAAACCCAAAAATTGGGATATCTTACGTAAACCGACTCCGGCCCCTTTAAACGCTACGGACGATGAGCCGATGACAAAAGGTGAAAAGACAAGGCAAATGATTCTTCTCTCCGCGGAAAAAATTTTCGGACAACTTGGTGTCAATCGCACCAATATTGCCGATATAACGCGCGATGCCGGAGTTGCCCAAGGAACTTTCTATGTCCATTTTGCAAGCAAAGACGAATTGCTGGAAGGACTTGTAAAATATGCCAATCATCTGATCCGCAGGGATTTGCAACGGTCAGTTGTTAATGTCCGTGATAGAAGAGATGTGGAACGCATTGCAATACTTGTAAGCTTTGAATTTATCGGACGTCATAAATGGATTTACAAGATAGTCCCCGAATTTGAAATGATCGATCAAACAGTCACCTTTTGGTACTATAACAAGATATCCGAAGGCTATATCCGCGGACTTAAACAGGGAATTCAAAAAGGTCAAATCCGTAATATTCCTCCGGTTTTTTTAGCGTGGTACCTGATGGGCTATACTCACTTCATATCTCTGAAATGGATAGTTTGGCCTAACGATTCGCAGATAAGAATGACCGATAAATTGGTAAAAGAAGTAATTGGATTTATGCTGTACGGTGTAAAATTGATGAAGGAGCGAACTAAATAAATGATTTCCGCTCCGCCGTGCAATAGTTGATGGGCCCTATCATCCAGCTTTAGGCTTAAAATAACGTTTCTTCTTTCAGAGCAAGCACAGCCTTTTTTAACCTATCACATTCACCATCCACATTATTATCCATCCGAATATTTTTTACATTTTGCAGCCCCGTTTGTCTGAAGGGAAAGGTGTTTCTGCAATTGATGGATCGAAAGCAAAGAATGCGAAATATCATGACAATCCCAATAGTTATGATGTCAATAATTTTTTCAACATTTTTCTTGACAAAGAGTAAATATTTTGGAATAGAAAAGTGAAAGGTGAATCATATTTCATGTACTCTGGACCTAACCATTACGAAGGAAAAAGGAGAATGATGATGTTAGGAAAAGTGAAAATCGTTTTTGCAGTTTTTGCAATAGTTTTAATGGCAACTATTGTAAACTACCCTTCACCTGCTTTTAGCGAATCAATAAAAATAGGTATGGTTACATCCCGGTCAGGAGTCTTTCAGGAGTGGGGAACCCAAGAGCTTAGGGGATTGGAGTTAGGTTTGGAATATGCCACAAAGGGCACTAATAAAATTTTGAATCGAAAAATAGAATTAATAGTCGAAGATGATACAAGCAAGCCTGACGTTGGAGTACAAAAAGCGATAAAGCTATTGACAGAGACTAAAGTAGATATCTTGACTGGTGCTATTAGCAGCGCTGTTGCTATGGCCATTCAGGAAAAGGCTCTTGAATACAAAAAACCGTATGTTATAAGTGCCGCCTCCGCCGATGCGATAACTGGTCAAAACTTTAACCGATATACCTTCCGAATAGGTAGGTCTCTGCGTCAGGGCTCTCTTTCCGGCGCAAAATATATAGTGGATAATATAGGTAAAAATATTGCCATCCTAGCTGCTGACTATGCGGGTGGAAGAGCATTCGTGGCTGCTTACAAACAGGACTTTATAGCTAACGGTGGCAAAATAGTTGTAGAGCTTTACGCTCCTCTTACGACCACTGATTTTACTCCCTACCTGCAGAAAATAAAAAATTCCGGTGCTCATGCGCTTATGTTGTTTGTAACGGGTGCCAATTTTACCACGTTGTTGCCTAAACAAATCGATGAGCTGGGCATTTACAGCAAAATGAAAGTTGCTACCGATTTTGCAGATATCCAATTTTTCAAGTCGTTGGGGATGGCCGGTGTTGGCATGGTCGGTACCTGCATGTACTACTACGAACTCTTTGACAATCCCATAAACAAATGGCTTGTTGAGAGGCATCAAAGAAAGTTCAATGCACCGCCGGAATTATGGGCCGGTCATAGTTTTGCTACCGGAATTGCCCTGGTTGCCGCCATTAAGAAAGCTGGTTCGGTTGACACGGAGGCGCTGATTAAAGCTCTCGAAGGCCTTGAATTTTATGGTCCTAAAACAAGGAAAGAAAAAATACGCATAAGACCTGAAGATCACCAAGCAATGCAGGGAGTTCCCGTTGTTCAGTTATTCAAAGTACCGGGTAAAGATTACCCCGTTCCCAAATTGTTGTTTCTGCCTTCTGCCGACCAAGTTGCCCTGCCGATCACTGTGCCGAAAAAATGAAAAATGCACAATAAGTTACCAGGCACTGGCATGATAAATTTCCGGGCAACGATTCTAGATCTATAACGGCAACCACTACTGTCCAACATCTGAAACAGGCGTCGTGCCTTTTTAAAATCGGCCTCTTGGAGAATATGCTGCTGAATCTGGTCGCCAGGGGTGCATTTCCTTTCAGGCTTTGTTTTCTTTGGGCGCAGAAACCTCTACTACCTGGTTGGGGGGTACCCTTTTCAATTTCTACAATCGATTTTGGACAGATGGGGAGGAGGTAAAAAATGAATTTAGCGCAATGTGTTGAAACAAATGCTCTTAAATATGGTGATTCAAAAGCGGCGTTAATATCTGATGACACAGGCGAGAGTTGGTCTTATGCGGACCTGAATCAGCAGATTAACCGTATTGCCAACGGTCTTCTAAGCCTCAGTATTGCGCCGGGTGCGAGGGTTGCCGTTATGCTTCGGAGTAGACCTGAACTGATCTTTTGCAGTTTTGCCGTATTTAAAATCGGCTGTATTTACGTTTCCATTAATTCCAGGCTTAAAGAAAAAGAAATCAAGCACATATTAATAAATTCAGGAGCTGAAATTCTGATTTGTGACTCATCGGTGGTATCGCTGATTAAAGAGATTAAAAATGATTGTAAAGAGCTAAAGCATATTGTTGCATACGGAGATATTCAGGAGAAAGGATTCATTAAATTTTCCAAATTAATTGCAGGGAAATCCGATAATTTCACAGTTGATCCTGATATCAGTGAAATTGCCGCTATAATGTACACAGGAGGCACAACGGGTGCTCCCAAAGGCGTTGTACTAACTCATGCCGGTATTATAGGTAACAGCTTAGCTGGAAGTAAAAGGCTTTTGTTTGACGAGAATACAATCATTGTAATTGCTATGCCGATGTTTCATATCGGTGGCTTGGCTGCCGGATCTTTCTATTGCTTTCTAAACGGTGCAACAATTGTTCAGCAGGAGTTTTTTAATGCCGAAAAATATGTAGAGGCTTTTAAAAAATATCATGCCACTGTGATTTATGGCGTGCCGACATTCTATTATTCATTTAATAGTCTGCCCGAATCGAGAACAAAAGATTTCAGTACAGCAAGGCTCGGATTCAGCGGTGCAGGAGTATTTGCGACGCCTGTAAGAAAAGCTTTTGAAAATCGGTTTGGGCTGAAAGTCTATCAGTATTATGGACTCACGGAAAATTCTCCAGGAGTGACTGTTGAAGATCCCTTAGTTCCGGAAAGGAATTATGAATCGGTGGGCACAGCCCTTCCCGGTGTGGAAATAAAGATAGTTGATGACAGTAATAATGAATTGCCGCCGGGTGAACATGGAGAATTATGCGTCCGAGGTCCCTATTTGATGAAGGAATACTGGAAAAACCCCGAAGCAACAAAAGAAGCAATGCGCGGCGGCTGGCTGCATACCGGAGATCAGGGTACCATTGATGAAAAGGGGTACTTTTATATAATGGGACGTAAACACGACATGATTCTAGTTGGAGGTGCCAATGTGTATCCAGCGGAAGTGGAGGGACTGATTCTAGAGGCCGATAAACGCATACAGCAGATCGCCGTGATCGGAATTACCGACGAAAGACTCGGTGAAGTTCCTAAAGCTTATGTTGTTATGAAGGAAGGTTTTAAGAGTACAGAGAAGGAGATTATTGACTTGGCCAGGGCCAATATGGCTCCGTACAAAACTCCGCGTCGTGTAGAGTTTCTTGATTCACTCCCGATGACTTCAATTGGCAAGATAGATAAAAAGGCGCTTCGTAGCCGATAAGGATACAGGACAATAGGTCGTTTTAAGTATAGATCCATAAGGAGTTATAAAAATGTCGAATGGATACTCTCTGATTCATGTTGAGGTTCATCCTGATGTTTATCAGGTGATTGTGAACAGGCCGCAGGATCGTAACTCTATTAACACGCAGCTGATGAAGGAGATTACGAGGATGTTGACGGAAGCTGAAAAGTCATCGGCCAGAGCTGTCATTTTTGCGGGAGCTGGAGATACATTCTTCAGCGGTGGAGCGGATGCTTTGGAAATGATGCGGTATGATCCAGAAGGAGCCCGTCTTTTTTCCATTCGTATTCAAAATCTTTTCAACCGCATGGAAGAAAGTCCATTGATTTTGATTGCAGCCATCAACGGGCTTTGTTACGGAGGCGGGTTTGAGTTTGCACTGGCCTGTGACTTTCGTATTGCCTGTGATAATGCTCGTATGGGGCTTCCTGAGGTACGTGTGGGCATTATCCCGGGCGGCGGCGGTACTCAGCGTTTACCCAGACTTATCGGAAAAGGAAAGGCAATGGAGGTAATTCTAAAAGGGCGTTTGTATAATGCGAAGGAAGCATTGGAGATGGGGTTGATTCATCACGTCGTTGCAAAAGATAAACTGATTTCCGAAACGACTAATTTTTTAAAGTCGCTTTTCAAAAATCCCCAACATGCGTTATCGCATGCCAAGAAAGCTGTTCAAGCCTCTCAAAACAGTGATTTTGCTTCAGGACTGTGTGTGGAGAGTAAGGAATTTAAAAAGTGTTTCGAAAACAAATTCTTTGTTGATGAAATTATTTCTCAGGTTGAGACAGGAGTGATGCCGACGACACAGGCGTTACCCGAATAAACGCGGGAAAATTCTCGGATCTGACGGTGCGGAGGAGTCTGGGTAATGTCAGAAGAATATCTATTGCAGACCTTAGATTTAACCAAAAGTTTTGGCAGTCAAGTAGCTGTAAATAAGGTAAATCTGAATATTAAAAAGGGAGAATTCGTATCAATCATTGGTCCTAACGGTGCTGGGAAAACAACTTTTTTTAATCTAGTCAGCGGTGCCTTCAAACCGGATGGCGGAAAAATCTATTTTAAAGGTCAGGATATTACAAGAACCAAAGAATTTAAGCGCGTGCAAATGGGCATGGCCCGTTGTTTTCAGATAACGAACGTGTTTCCTCATATATCCGTTTTGGAAAATGTCCGGCTTGCCGTTCAAGCCAAATCAAAAAATCGGTATCAGCTGTTTATGAATGCCGACAAACTCAACGACCTTCGCGCATACGCCTATTATTGTCTGGAAATGGTACAATTGAAAACTCTAGCTTCTCATTTGGCTGTAAATTTAACCCATGCGAATCAGCGTAAATTGGAAATAGCCATTCAGCTTGCTTCTCAGGGGGAACTGTTGTTGCTTGACGAGCCGACTGCAGGCATGTCCGCTGAGGAAGTACCGGCAATTATCGAAGTAGTCAAAGAAATAAAGGAAAAAGAAGAAAAAACAATTGTTATGGTGGAACATAAACTGAATATCGTATTGAGCCTGTCCGACCATATTGCCGTTATGAATTATGGTGCGCTGATTGCTTACGGGGCCCCGCAGAAAATAAAAGAAAACCGAGATGTGCAAAATGCATACTTGGGTAAAGAGGTGGGGGCATGAATATCCTGGAAATGTATGATGTTCATACCTACATTGCAGGATTTCACATCCTGGAAGGAGTTACATTAACGGCTGAACACAGTAAGCTTACAATCCTCTTGGGCAGGAACGGTTCCGGTAAAACAACTACAATAAAAACAATTATGGGTTTAACACCCGCGTCATCAGGAGAAATTTTGTTTCAAGGCAAACAGATTCAGAGAATGCGGGATTTTGAAATACCGTGGCTCGGTATTGCAGTGGTGCCGGAAGGAAGGGATGTATTTTCCGATCTGACGGTGGAGGAAAATCTGCTTCTTGCCGTTCGTAAGGGTAAAAAAATAAAAAAACAGAGATTGGATTACATTCTCGATATATTTCCGCCGATTAAAGATCTCTTTAAAAAAAAGGGAAAAAATCTGAGCGGCGGCGAAAAGCAGATGGTTGCCGTAGCTCGAGCACTGGTGAATGAAGATGAGCTCCTGCTTATCGATGAACCAACCAAGGGACTGGCGCCCATCATGGTGGAAAGCATGCGCCTGGCTCTGGCTGAAATAAAGAAGGAAGCTACAATAATTCTGGTAGAGCAGAATTTTGAATTTGCGAGCAGCATTGCCGATCATTTTTTTATCATGGAACACGGTAAAGTCGCTTGCAGCGGTAAGATAGAAGATCTGGTTCATGACGAGGCAATCCAACGCCGATATCTAGGGGTATAGACCATGACTTCACAGTTGTTTGTCAATATATTGCTCAGTGCGCTGTCACTCGGAGTTATATATTTTTTGCTGAGTTCAGGTTTTGCTCTGGTTTTCAGCCTGTTGCGCGTGTCGAATTTTTCTCATGGATCTCTGATCATGTGGGGCGCCTATCTTGGTGTATATCTCGTCGAAGCTTTTTCCAATTTTACATTGGGACTTGTTGTCAGCGTCGTCATTGTTGGATTTTTTCTGGCTCTAGTCGAATATTTTCTGTTTCGCCGACTATACGGAGGAAATCCGCTTTTCGAGTTGTTGCTTACGTTTGGGCTTATATTCATATTGGATGAAGCTGTCAAGCTGGTCTGGGGTGCTGCGTTGATCCCAGTTAATAAACCGGACTTTCTCAAAGGGACGGTTATGATTTATGGTGAACCGTTTGCTGTTCTAAGGCTTTACATCCTGAGTTTGGGAGTGGTTGTCTGTGCCGGATTGTATCTGCTTCTCAAAAAAACAAAGCTCGGTCTTATTATAACGGCGGGTATTGAGAACAAGGAGATGGTGAGGGCTCTGGGAATAAATATAAATAAGGTATTTACATTTGTTTGTTGGCTCGGCGGATTCCTTGCCGGCCTCGGTGGTTTTGCTTTAGCTTACTTTACCGGCCTGAGCCCGGAGATGGGAGCAAGCCAGCTCCTCAATGTTCTGGTAATTGTTGTTGTAGGAGGCCTGGGAAGTTTCATGGGGGCGGCTATTGCTGCGGTGATTATGGGGCTCGCCGAAGCGTTTATCGGGTTTTATCTTCCGGAGATGGCTATCTTGAGTTCATTTATCGTCATGTTCATCGTGCTCGGTATTAAGCCGTCTGGTTTGTTAGGGGAGGTATGAAGACTTGTCTATGAAAATCTATTTCCAAAGATATTGGGCGGGGATTGTCATATTGATTATCTTGGCTTTGCTGCCGCTATTCTCTTCGGAATATACAAAAATAGTTGCAATGCAGATATTCATTTTCGGAGTTTTTGCTATAAGCTACGACATCCTTCTTGGCTATACCGGCATTGCGTCCTTTGGGCATGCGATTTTTTTCGGCACCGGGGCTTATGTCAGCGCTCTGATGATGATTAAAGCCGGCTACAGTTTTTGGGCAACACTTCCTTTCGTAATCGTAATCTGTGCATTGATCGGCCTGCTGATCGGTTTTTTGACGCTCCGCTTTGCCACCATATATTTTACGATCGTAACCTTGGCATTGGGGCAGTTTTGTTATTTTTTACTGACGAATGCTCTAACGTATCAATATACCGGTGGTGATGACGGACTGCATGGAATCCCTGCGATTCTGCAGACAAAGACTCAGATGTATTATCTTGCTTTGGCTTTTTTACTTGCTATGTTTTTCATCGCAAAAAAAATTGTTTCATCTCCTCCGGGGAAAACACTAGTGGCCATAAGAGAAAACGAATTCCGGGCCAAGATGATTGGTTATAATGTTTTGAATTATAGGCTGATTGCACTCGTAATATCCGGTGTTATGGCTGGACTGGCAGGCTCCATGAACGCGGCAGTCTTAAAGTCGGTTTTCCCCAGTTTCATGGGAGCAGGTACCACGATAGACGTGATATTAATGACAATTCTTGGCGGTATGGGGTCGATTCTGGGACCCGTGATCGGTGCCGCCCTGGTCATAATTTGTCAGCAGTATCTCAGCTCCTATTTCGAATGGTGGCTGATGATTTTTGGGATCATTTTCGTTCTGGTAGTTTTATTCCTGCCTCAAGGATTAATCGGTATTTTTTATCGATTAAAGGATAAAAATAATACATCTGAACAAAAATTAAAAAACGAAAATTATAATAGATTCAAAAACCATTTTTTAGGTAAGTGCTTTCAACTCTTTCGGAGGCAAGATTCTTAAGAGGGACTTGTATGATTTTAATTGAGACATCCGCTACAAGAAAATGACTTCGCCTATTTTTGCCATAGGTGGTGGGATTTAAATTCGAGGATTTATTTTTTGCTGCCTATGTGAAGCATATATTGGTGCTACTTGATCTTGATCGAAACCATGTATTGATTCTGTTACACCTGATCCTGGAAAGATTTAGGTATATTGTGTGGATTAATTGGACTACATGAGGAAGCGCGGGAATACAGGAAAATGATCAGGAGGGTGAAGTAACATGTTTAAAGAAGAAAGCTGCGGGATTGTGGATATTGGTCTGTATTTCCCCGAAAATATACGCACCTATAAGGATATAGCCAGATTATCGGGTATTCCGGAAGATGTTGTCCTGAATAAATTA
>MVRV01000160.1 GCA_002068015.1 Smithella sp. PtaU1.Bin162 | reverse complement strand
ACTACGGAAATTGTTGCGAGCGACATGAAAATGCTGGACTCCAAAGGCCAGGCCAAGACGGAGGGATCTTCTCCCGAGGCGGCAAGTACGGGTTCCGGCGGCGGACCGGAAGAAGATGTTCCTTTTTAGTATAATTGCAGCTGAAGCGATGAATTGGGAAAAATGTTGCGGGAATTCCTGTTTCCACAAACGGTGATTTTCTTTAATATAGTAAGATATTGATATTATTTAATTATGTGATATTTACCTCCTGCAGATTATCTTGAGAAATATTCCTTGTGCATCATCCTAAAAGCAGATATAGGCAATCAGGTATGTGTTTATTTAATGCCGAAATATCTCAAAATAATGCTTTAAAATATATTTAAGACGGCACGCTGTTAATATCTTAATACGGCGGCGGGCAAAATTCGGTTGAAATTTAACGGCAAGACGCTGTAAACCGGTCTTGCCGGTTGAAGAAGCGCTTTGGAAGGAGTGTCGGAAATGGCAGGAACGTTACGTAAATCTTTACAATTAATTGAGGATTATAAAATAGCCAATCCTCATTACAATGAGCTTTTGGATATTTTAGGTGAAATTTTAATTCTGCGGGAAGAATACCGCAATAATATGAAAGGTTCCATTTTTTCAGTCGATGAAAAAATCATCGCCCGGAAAATGGAAGGAGGACTTCCTTTAATTGATATTACGGGTAATAATTTTGATCTGACCCGTCCCCGGGAATATTTTAATTCCCTTATTGCTATTGCAGAGCGGAAAATGCCCGGGGATGCAAAAAACATTACGGAGATTATAAAAGATCAGCAATTTGAATGGGAAAAAATGATTCGGGCTTCATTTGACCATGCAGATTTGGCGCCGGTCAGTGAAGAGAGTAAGGGCAAGGATGAAAATGAAGAAACTTTGGAACTGATTGATTTGTTTGTTGAGGAGAGCTTGCGGCCGGAACTGGAATATATTGCTGATAAATATGGGGAAGTCATTGCCAAATCCGGCTGGATGGAAGGTTACTGCCCTATCTGCGGGAAAGAGCCGAAAATTGCGGAAATACGGGAAGCTGAGGAAGGAAAACGTTATTTGTTCTGCCACCAATGCGGTTATAAATGGAATTTCCGGCAGATAAAATGTCCTTTCTGCGGTAACGAAGAGCAGCATTCCCTGGCTTACTTTGCTGTGGAAGGAGAAGAGCGTTATCGGGTTGACGTGTGCAACAAATGCCGCCGCTATATCAAAATAGTGGAGCTGTCCCGGAAAACCGAAGAAATAAATCTTGATGTCGAGGATATTGCGACTCTGCATTTGGATATGCTGGCGTATGAAGAAGGCTACAACTAACTGACGAACTCGTAAAAAACTCATATGCTGTTTATGACCTTTAGGTTACGTTGTGCTTCGCTCTTCGGCGTTGCGGCGTATGCGAAAAATACGCCTCACTTCTCAGGTCTGGCACGCCTTGCCTCTGAAGATTTTTACAAGTTAGTCAACATATTTGTCATAAAAATGTCTTTATGCACGATTCGCAAATCAATGATGTAATAAAAATTCTGAAAAAAGAATTAGCCGTGGGTTCCATGCCCATTGTTTCTCATCTGGCAGCGGAAGAGCGCGATCCTTTTGTCATTTTGATTTCCACGCTATTAAGTCTGCGCACGAAGGATGAAGTGACGGCAGTGGCTACGGAAAAACTTTTTCAACTGGCCTCAACACCGGAGACGATGCTGCGGGTATCCCTTCCAAAAATCGCCAAAACAATTTATCCGGTAGGTTTCTATCATGTTAAGGCGCGCACAATCCATCATGTCTGCCGGGAATTGATCGAACGGTTTTCGTCAAAAGTTCCTGATAATCTTGATGATTTGCTTAGTATTAAGGGGGTGGGACGTAAAACGGCCAATCTGGTTATTGCCCTTGCCTACGGGAAAGACGCCATTTGCGTGGATACGCATGTGCATAGGATTTCCAACCGGCTGGGATATGTAAAAACAAAAACTCCGGAGGAAACGGAATTTGCCCTCCGCAAAAAACTGCCCCGCGGCCACTGGATTATTTACAACACGGTCATGGTTGCCTTCGGCCGTAAAACGTGCAAACCTGTTTCTCCGCTTTGCAGCATGTGTCCGATACTTGAATATTGTGACCGGAAAAATGTTGCGGCCAGCCGCTAGGCATAAAAAATACAAGTTTATTTTGTGCTATCCACCTTCTTTTCATGCACATGGAGCATAACCTGCTGTTTTATCTCCCGCAGCTTGGCTTTAATTGTTGATCTGTTTTTATTGCCTATCCGCAACAGGGTTTTTTGTCCGGCGGAACGTGCTTCCAGATCAGGATCGGCATATTGATAGAAGACACTGGGACGAACAAGTTTAATTGGGTCCGCAGCGTCAGGTGTGGCAAGCAGATGGTCCAGCACAAAGAGCAGCCGGTCGTTAAAATATTTTTTCGGATAGCCAAGTTCGGTATAAGCCTCCTGAAACAATGGATAAAGACGGACGTATAACTCTACCAGTTTCTGGATATCGATGACTTCGGCTATTTTCATGTATTGGGCGTAACGTGCCGCATTTTTCGGGCTGATTACTTTCTCGTCTTCGGGGCCCGTAGTGATGAACGATTCCTTTACCTTTTTGAGCGGCATAACGCTTGTCGGCATACGTTTGCGCGGCAGATTGTCGATGGTAGCGACGATATTGTGGATAATCTGCCTGGTATTAAACAGGCTCAACAATGTTTCGTTATTGATGAGACCTGCGAGCGCGGAAAGTATGAACTTGTCGCTTTCCGCAAGTTTAGGCAAAGTTGGCTCTACCGAAGGTGCTGCGATGATTTGCACCGTTTCCTGCTGAGCCGCAGGCGGTAAGGCCGGCGGCGGAACCGATACGATTTTTGATTCAGGTTTCGATTGGATATGCTGCCAGTAAAAATAAGCGGTAATGCCGCCGGCAAGGATAAAAAATACTACAAGAGCCGTCACTATGTTCTTTTTCATGGGCAATCCTTTCAATACGTTTTTAAATTTTTACGATAACTTTGCAAGTTGTGTGTATTTACCGAAACACATGAAGCAGTACGATACTTATTGTATCGATTGATATATGGTGGTGTTGGAGGCAAATCATCTATTGATGAATGCGACCAGAGAGATTTCGCTATTAGCAACAAGTATATGAAATATAAGCGCTATATGAGTGAACTATAACATAAGTGCGGCCTTTTTTAAAGAGAAAGAAGGATTGTCTCGGCGGAATAAAGAAAAACATTGACGATCCTTGAGCGTTTAGCTATTATTCCGCGGCTTTCAGAAGGTGAGGAGGCAGTTATTTATAATTTTATGGAGGTTGACTATGACAATAAAAATCGCAATTAACGGTTTCGGCCGTGTTGGTCGCTATATGGTCCGGGCTTGCCTTGATTATTCCAATATTGAAATTGTAGCCGTCAATTCCCGGGCAAAGGCGGAAGCTCTGGCCCATCTGCTCAAGTATGATTCCGTGCATGGTAAAATTAAGGCCGATATCAGTGCCGATAAAGATAGTATAATTGTTAACGGGAAAAAAATTATTATAACCCAATTTACCAATCCCGCCGAGCTGCCTTGGAAGGCTTTGGGGGTTGATATTGTTATTGAATCTACCGGCAAATTCCGCAAGGGCGCGGAACTGGCCGCCCACATTACCGCCGGGGCAAAAAAAGTAATTCTGGCCGTTCCCGGTAAAGGTGTGGACGGTACATTTGTTATGGGTGTCAACGAAGATACTTATGATCCCGGTAAACATCATATTATTTCCAATGCTTCCTGTACGACAAACTGCCTGGGGCCGGTGGTTAAAGTGCTCCATGAAAAATTCGGCATTGTAAAAGGTTTGATGACGACGGTTCATTCCTATACAATGGATCAAAGATTGTTGGATGGATCGCACAAGGATTTACGGCGGGCCCGGGCGGCGGGATTGAGTATTGTTCCCACTTCTACCGGAGCAGCCAGCGCCATCGGAGAAGTGATCCCCGCCCTCAAGGGAAAACTCGACGGTATTGCCTTGCGTGTGCCCACTCCGAACGTTTCTCTGGTTGATTTGGCGGTTGAAGTCGCCAAAGAGGTAACGGTTCAGGAAGTCAATAACGCTTTTCGCGAAGCTGCCGAAAATAAGCTCAAAGGCATTTTGGCCTATAACACGGAAGAACTAGTTTCCATTGATTTTACGAGCAGTTCCTATTCATCGATTGTGGATGCTCTTTTGACACAGGTAGTAGGCGGAAAACTGGTAAAAGTTTTTTCCTGGTACGACAATGAAAGCGGTTATGCCTGCAGGTTGCGTGATCTGGCGGTTTATATAGCCAACAAAGGATAAGAACATAATGGCCGATACAATTGTAGCCGCCAACTGGAAAATGCATAAAACGACCGGGCAGGCAATCGAATTTGCCTGTGGTTTGAAAGATGTACTTTTTAAAAAACCTGTTTCAGCAACTGTTGTAATTGCCCCGCCTTTTACCAGTATCGAGGCATTGGGGGTGGAGTTCAAAGATTCCGGTATATTCCTTGCCGCGCAGAATATGCACGAGGCTTCCCATGGTGCATACACGGGCGAAATTTCCGGGAAAATGCTTACGGCTGCCGGCTGCCGGTACTGTATTTTGGGACATTCGGAGCGTCGCCGGATTTTTGGTGAAGGCAATGCCCTGATCAACGCCAAAATAATTGCCGCTCTTACTTGTGGTTTAATGCCGATTTTTTGTATCGGAGAGACGCTTGCCGAAAGAGAATCCGGGGCAATGTTTACCGTTCTTACCGGGCAGCTAAAAGAAGGATTGAATAAAGTTACGGTGGATGATATACAAAAAATTATAGTTGCTTACGAACCGGTCTGGGCAATCGGCACCGGTAAAACGGCAGCAACCGGGCAAATTCAGGAAGCTCATTTATTTATCCGCAATTTGTTGAGCGAAATGTACGGGACAACGGCAGCAGCCGCCATATCAATAATTTACGGCGGCAGTGTTACACCTGCCAATATCGGGTCGCTCATGGCCGAAAAGGAAATAAATGGTGTGCTGGTTGGCTCGGCGAGCCTCGATTTGGGTTCGTTTTTAGAAATAATTTATTTTCAGTGAAAAGGATTTTTATATGAATACTGTGATAACAATTATCCATGTATTGGCCTGTCTTGTCCTGATTGTTGTTGTTCTTTTACAGGCGGGCAAAGGCGCCAATATGGGGGCGGCTTTCGGTGGTTCCAGTCAGACGGTTTTCGGCTCTTCGGGCGCCGGCACTTTTTTAGGTAAAATGACTGCGGCCATAGCAATAATCTTTATGCTGACTTCATTGGTGCTTACTTATTCGGCAGCTCGCAAAGGTTCTTCGCTTTTTGAAGGTTCCCGGGCTCCGGTGACCAAGCAGGTGACACCGGCGGCGCCGGCGCAAAATGCGCCAACTCCGGCGGCGATACCGGATGCGGCAAAACAACCGGCCGCTCCGGCAAGTAAATAATAAAAGCTTTAATTATTGACAACTCATAAGCCAGGCCTTATAAGGGCTCCAATGATTTTTATAGAACCGTTTGGATTAAATTAGTTCTTTATAATTATTTTCTGATGCCGAAGTGGTGGAATTTGGTAGACACGCTATCTTGAGGGGGTAGTGGGCCACGCCCGTCCGGGTTCAAGTCC
>MVRV01000159.1 GCA_002068015.1 Smithella sp. PtaU1.Bin162 | reverse complement strand
TTCCCCGAAATTCAAAACGCATGTTGACGAACCCTTCATTCCCATTTTATGTTCAATGCCGGAGCAGATAACATCATTGGCATCCCCCAGCAATCCGTCTTCATTTACTCTTATCTTGGGAACGACAAAGCAGGAAAGTCCTTTGGTTCCTTCGGGATGACCTTCGATTCGCGCCAGTATTATATGAACCACATTTTCACAAAGATCGTTGTCACCGCCGGTGATGAAAATTTTAGTGCCTTCTATTTTGTAAGTACCGTCGGCATTCTTGACCGCCTTGGTGCGCACCGCTCCTACGTCGCTGCCGGCCTGGGCTTCGGTTAAATTCATTCCACCATAATATCTTCCTTCATAAAGAGCAGCCATGTACTTCTTTTTCTGAATATCAGTTCCGTAGCGTTCAATTACTTTTGCCGCACTGTGAGTCAATCCACTGTACGCAGTCAAAGAATGGCAAGCTGCAAAAAACATCTCCTTGCAGACGAAATCGATTGTGAGCGGTACCTGCTGCCCGCCGACGCTGTAATCCTCAGGCATGTTTATCCAGCCGCCTTCGCAGAACTTACGATAAGGTTTGTGAAACGGCTCAGGCACTTTGGGGGAACTGCCCTGTTGTAAAGTACAACCCAATTCATCTCCTTCGCTGTTTACAGGCTGAAAATCATTAACCGCAAGCTTTTCCGCTGCATCGATGATCATATTGAACGTTTCCGGGGAATGATCCTGGAATTTTTTTGCCCTGCACAGGTCTTCAATTTGCAACTGTTCATAAAGGATAAATTTCGCATCTTCAATATCCGTCAGTTTGTTGGCCATTTTGCCGCTCCTATTTTTAAAAATTATTTGAATTATAAAAAGGTCTGGACAAAGAAGCTTTAAGGGTTAAGTACAAAACGCAAGAGCTGTAGCTACCCCAAGTGTCTCTTGTCTTAAGCAAATTACAACTTCGCCTGGTTTTAAATTGTGATTCAACTTAATGACGAACCAGGATACGGGGCTATTAAGCAAAGCATATGCCAAACGATGAAGGTGACGCAGACGAAGTTTCCGCAGCGGCTTCTTTTGCGAACACCTTAATAAATAAAGCGAGTTGGGATGTAATATGTTTTCGGCAGGGTCTTCCAAGGTAAATAATTCGTCAAGCATGCACTTAAAATAATGTATCGATACTATACAATGCATTGATACAGTACAGTCCGAGCAGCTTGCTTACGGAAGTAAGCTGTGCTCAACGCCACATCAGATGCAGACTGTGGAAATAACTTATTTTCTAATATTAATTTATGTTTTTTGAATTTACCGAGTTGAACTATGATTGTTTATGATGAAGCAAAATTAAATCAATGACACTCGTTGAAAACGAAGGCACTGAAGGTTGAAGCGAAAGTGGAATTGATCCCGAAAGCAAAGCCCAGCGTATGCAGGGCGAGCGAGTTTGGGCGAAGCTATTCGTTGTTCCGGGGGCATATTCCCCACTGCTTGCGACGGGATCGTTCATTATTTATATCTGTTTTTAACAAGCAACGATCTTTATCCTCCATACTGAAATATCGAATTTGATATTGTAACAAATCGCTACAACTTTAAAAACTACCACAGCTTACAAGGAAGCTGTGGCTGGAATTTTCGCCGCTATTAAAAAAACAATCGTGGTTATGGCAATTAATTTAGCCGGCACCTTTTTTATTCTCCGGTAAATATCGGTTTTCTTTTTTCAGCAAACGCCCTCATGCCTTCTTTCTGATCTTTTGTTGCATATAAACGGGACCAAGCCACTTCCTCGTATTCCAGACCAGACCGAATATCCGTCTTCGCCGTCATTGCAATGCACTCCTTGACCGCCTTCAGCGCCAACGGCGCTTTAACCGCAATCTTCTCGGCATGTTTCATAGCCGCTTCCATGGGATTGTCGGCTATCTCATTGATGAGCCCGTATTGGAGTGCTTTATTCGCATCAATAATTGCTCCCTGAAATACCAGTTCTTTCGCCCGACTCGTTCCGATAAGCCTCGACAGTCTCTGAGTCCCCCCGGCTCCCGGGATAATCCCTAAGTTTATCTCCGGCAACCCCAGCTTGGCATCGGGAGCAGCTATCCGCAAATCACAAACCAGTGCCAGTTCCAATCCCCCGCCCAAGGCATAACCCGATATGGCGGCAATCGTCGGTTTTGACAGATTCTCCAGCTTATTGAATGTCGGAGTAAAACCAAATGCTCTAGCCTGTTCCGGATTCATCTCGATCATCGCCTTGATGTCCGCACCGGCGGCAAAATTTTTGTCGCTGCCGATAACGACAACACGTATCTGCGGATTTGCTTCCACTATCTGAACAACCGCATCCAATTCGGCTATCACTTCGCTGTTCAGCGCATTTAACGCCTTCGGCCGGTTTATGGTAATAACAGCCGTCTTATCTTTCACGGAAAAAAGTATTTTTTCAAAATTCATCGTCGATTCCTTTCCGGCAGTTTTTGCCTGCTTACAAAATTATTTAAAACCCACTGGCTTATTGACTTCATCATCATAAAACGTTTATTTTAAGCCCCCCAACAAACAATCTGTCGGTTTTGCTGATATTAATTAACATTACAATATCTATGCCGAATTGAGAAACACTGGTCTACTTAAGGATGGCGGGAATGATGATTACGATATAATATCTTGAATTTATACTATAATAAGAAATAAACAATTTTATGTAGATTATTTTTTTATTATTTCCGGAACAAACTGCAAAAAACACCTGTAGCAATATAAGTCACGGCATTGGAATAAATAAAAATATCTATTCGCCTACCGCTTTTTCCGTATCTATATTATACTTATTAAGTTTGCGATAAAGGGTTGTACGGGCAATATTCATAGAATCGGCTACTTTGGAAAGATTGTATTTGTGCTGGTGCAGCAGAGAAAGAATTAAATCTTTTTCATAATGTTTTTTTGTTTTCAGTGTCTGCTCTTCCCTTGCATCGGACAGTTCTTTTGAGAGGTGTTCGGGTAGAATGGTCGTTCCATTGCAAATGTTTATCGCACGTTCCATGATATTCTGCATTTCCCGAATATTGCCCGGCCAGTGATATTTATTAAATATGGACAGAACTTCCGGTGAAATATTTTCAATATAATTTTTGTTGAGCTTCTTCCGGATAATTCTAAGAATTTTATCCACCAGAAGAGGAATATCATTTTTTCGATCCCGCAGCGGCACCATGGAAATAGAAAAGACATTCAGTCGGTAAAATAGATCTTGGCGAAACCGGCCTACCAGCACGGCCGAAGAAAGATTTTTATTCGTTGCCGCTATAATACGGACATCCACAGGAATCACTTCATTGGAACCGAGGCGCATAATCTTTCTTGATTCCAATACACGCAACAGACTAGCCTGCAGCTCCAGCGGCATCTCCCCTATTTCATCAAGGAAAATCGTCCCTCCCGCCGCCAGTTCAAATTTTCCGGGCTTGCCCCCCCGTTTGGCGTCGGTATAGGCCCCTTCAACATAGCCGAACAGTTCACTCGCAATCAACTGCCGGGGAATAGCAGCGCAATTCAGAGCAACGAACGGTCCCTTCTTACGGTCGCTCGCATTATGAATGGACTGGGCAAAAATATCTTTTCCGGTACCGCTCTCGCCGAGCAGTAAAATATTGGAATTGCTCTCTGAAGCCGTCCGGGCAAGCTTGACTGTCTCTAAAAACTTTTGGTCTGTTCCGATCAAATTTTTAAAACTCAAGTTACTTTCCTGACCGCTCAAACGGTGGATGATTCTCTTTATTCTGGCAAAATCACGGAAGAGTAAAACTTTACCAATAGACTTGCCCCGTACAATTATCGGACGGGTTGTAATCAGTCCGGTGATTTTACCCCGATCAGTTAAAAAATTTACTTCGTAATCAGTCATATCTTCCGGTCTTTTCAAAACATCATACAGATTGCTGCTTTTTTCCGGAATACAAGACAGGAGGCTTTTATTGAGAACGTTTTCTTTTTTGAGATGCAGAGCGGATAAGACGACTTCATTGATATGGGTAACGGTACCGGTGGAATCGACGGCAATAAAACCATCCGACATGGATTCGATGATGGTTTCCTTATAATTATCGGCAAGTGAAAGGCGGTCTTTGATATTTTTTAATTTTATCTGATTTTCAATTGCCTGAGCCGCCGTAACAATCATTCCCAGCGTATGGGTATGTACCTTCTCACAGGGACCGCTGATATCAAGCGTACCGATTACTTGTCCGGACTCGTTGTGGATCGGTGCCGCAGAACCAGACCAGTAATGATAAGACCAGCAATAGTGTTCGAATCCGAATATTTGAATGGGTTTGTCCAAAAGCAGGGATGTCCCTAAAGCATTTGTTCCGGCGTCTTCTTCCGCCCAGGCCGCACCTACACCAAAATTGACTCTCCCTGCTATCTCAATCGATTCTTTATTTCCTATCATCTCCAAAACAGTTCCCCGATAG
>MVRV01000158.1 GCA_002068015.1 Smithella sp. PtaU1.Bin162 | reverse complement strand
TGCGGCAGCTCTGTACAAGCTTGACGGTTATATCTCTAAAATAAACAGCAAAGATGCGGAGGCGATTCTCGCTGCCGGTTGGTGTTCTCACGGATTGGGATACGCTAATGCCGCCAGAGATTCTTTCCGGACTGCCCTTAATCTGAATCCGAAAAACGAAGAAGCTTATGCCGGAATAGGATTTACTTATCTTGCTGAAAATAAGCCTACGGACGCTTTTTCGGCCTTTCAGCAGGCTCTGCAGATAAATCCGCAAAGCCCGGTCGCCTACAATGGACTGGCTTATTACTATTATGCCCAAAAAGATGAAGGAAAATCTCTGGATGCAGCACGCAAGTCCGTATCTTTAAAGAAAGATTATTTTGACTCCCAGGCTTTCATCGCCAATGTTTTATTCCGGCAGAAAAAATCCGGCGAAGCCGTTAAAGAATACGAGAAACTTATTAACATCGACAAGTCGGTCGTCTATTCCTGGAACATGTCCGGCTGGTCCTATTACAACGCCGGCATTTACGACAAGGCCCTGCAAGCTTTTTCGGAATCAAAAAAGATCAACCCCTTTCTGGCAGAATCTCATTATGGCGCAGGGCTGTGCCTGGCGAAGGATGATGAGATGGATGACGCCAGGGATGAACTGGAAACGGCAATAAATCTTTATCCTTCTTATGCCCATTCGGCAGAGCTTATCGGCCTCATTAAAGCCAACGCCAAATGGCGGGATATGTATAAAACTCTGGGCTGGAGCTATTATTACTATCAGCAGTACCAGCCCGCCGCGGCCGCCTTTCAGGAATATCTGGCCGCTAAATCCGGCGACAGCGATGCGCTGCGCGGACTTGCCTGGTCTGAGTACTGGCTGGGCAAACTGGATTCAGCCTACGCCGGATTCAAGGCAATAGTCGATAAAAACCAGCAGGACGGCGATGCGCTGACCGGAATGGGTTGGGTTCTCTATCTGCGCAATCAGCATGCCGAATCTTTGAGCTGTCTGGAAAAAGCCGTCCAGATAGACGATAAAAACGTCAACGCCTGGCGAACTATTGCCGCTATAAACTTCCTTACCAAAAAATACGCCGCGGCCGAAAGCATCTACAAGAAAATAGGCGAATTGCAGCCGTATGCCGTTGATGCATACAACAATCAAGGGTGGTCTTTATACCGGGAAAACAAATACAACGAAGCTCTGGTCAAATTCAACGAATCCCTGCGGGTAAACAAAAAAATGGGCGAGCCTTATTACGGCCTTGCTCTGAGCTATCTGAAGCTGGGCAATAAAGGGAAAACGAAGGAAAATTTTTCCACGGCAATGTATTTATATCCGGCCTATATGGATAATAAGGAGCTCTATGCCATTCTGGACGGCGAGCCCACGCTGAAAGAACTTTATAATACTCTGGGCTGGGGGTATTATTATCAGCAATCCTATGACAAGGCGAAGTTCCATTTCGAAAACATGCTTAAAGCCGACAACAAGAACCATGATGCCATTTTGGGAATCGGCGCAATCGCCTATATCACCGGCAATTATAAAGAAGCGGCGGACGAATACAACAAGCTTCTGCCGGATGTTCCGGCCACTGCGGCCGCCTGGGACAAATACAGTTACATGTTGGACAATCTGGCCTGGAGCAATTTTTACCGGAAGGATTACGACAAGGCTCTTGAAATTTTCAAAAGGCTTAAAAATTATCATCCGGCAGTGGGGTACGTGGCCCCGATTAACGGAGAAGCCTGGTGCGAACTGATGAAGGGCAATAAAACACGGGCACAGGCGCTTTTTCAGGAATCATTAAAGATTCTGCCTTACAATTATGTCGCCGAAACGGGCCTGAAGGAAATAAACAAGTAGGATGAATTTACCGCCGAAAATGGAAAAAGATAAAAAAATTACCTGCATTTTGGAAGGCAAACAGTCGGAAGGCTGTTTGCCCGTACAGGATAAGTTTTTGCCTCTGTGCGATAAACACAAAACGGAGCTTAACCAATTGACGGCCGGCCGGATAGCCGATTCCATCCGCAACAATTTCATACAGAAAGGCGACGAAGCACTGATCTTCAATCAAAAAAACGGCGGTTTGTATTCACTTAATCCCACAGGCACATTTATTTTTAAAGAACTGCTTGCCGGAAGGACATTTTGTGAAATACTGCTCGTTTCCATTGCCGCCTTCAACACCGATGACATAATCAAACTTGCCGAAGATTATAAAAGCTTTATAGAAGATCTGTATAAATTCGGCCTGCTCGGGAAGGCTCATGAATAATAATCCGGACCGGAACACTCTCTGCGGCAAGGGAAAACTGTATACACGGCGCTGGGTTAACAACGGGAGGAACCGATGAGTCACGCTGAAACCGCCGCCGATAAACACACGCCGCCCGGCAATCTTGCCGTCCATGTGGTTATAACCGGACTCATGGCAACGGATAACCCCTATCCCGGCTTGAGCATTGCCCGCTGTCTGCGCAGCACAGATGAATTTTCCGGCCGCATTTCGGGATTTGTTTTCGATCCTCTATCCACCGGCGCTTTCGCTCAGGACATGTTCGACAGTATCTATTTAGTGCCTTATCCCGCCTCCGGTGTGGATGTTCTGCTGCGAAGAATTAGAGATATTCATGAACGTTCTCCGATCGATGTCATTATCCCTTCCCTGGATTCGGAAGTGATCCTCTATGCTCAGGCGGCCGACGAGCTTGCCGCTATGGGTATCAGAACACTGCTGCCGCCCCCAAACAGCGCCAAAATGAGAAGCAAGAATATCCTCTATGAATTCTGCCTGCAAAACCGTTTTTACTGTCCGGAAACGATAATCATCAATAACCTGCGGGAAGTTGCGGCACGCTCGACTGCGATGGGAGGCCATCCTTTTGTCCTGAAGGGAGCCTTAAGCGATGCGATTGTGTGCAAGAACAAGGAAGAAGGCGAAGCCGCTTATATCCAGCTTTTCGCGCAGTGGGGATATCCGGTTTTGATGCAGAACTTCATTGCCGGTGAAGAAATTGATGTTGTCGCCCTCACCGGTAAAGACTCCCGCCTTATGGGCGCCGTGGTAATGAAGAAGTTCGGCCTTACGGATAAAGGCAAAGCTTTTGCGGGAATTACCGTAGAGGATGAAAAGCCGGTTAAATTAACCGGCAGCATTTTGGAAAAACTAGGCTGGATCGGCCCGGCCGAATGCGAATTCGTGCGGGACGATCAGGGCAGGTATTATCTTATGGAAATCAACAGCCGTTTCCCCGCCTGGCTTTATCTGGCCTGTGCCGCCGGACAGAACCTGCCTTTACTGGCATTGAAAATGGCTCTGGATATTCCCGTAAAATCTCTCCGCTCTTATGACTCGGGCAAACTTTTTATTCGTACGGTCAGTGATACGTTTATCAATACTTCAACGCTCTTGGAACTGACTGCTTCAGGGGAGGTAAAGCCTTGATTATTGCGGCAACCGGATTAAATACGGCGGGCGAACCGGACGCCGGTTTCGGCGTACTCAAATCATTGCAGGAAGACAGGGGCAACCGCAGCTGCCGGCTGATAGGACTCGCCTGCCAGGAGATGGAAACCGGTTTATTTCACCCGGGGCTGATGGACAAGGCTTATATCGTGCCTTCACCCCGTCTCGATCAAGAGGCGTTTCTCCGCCGCATCAGG
>MVRV01000157.1 GCA_002068015.1 Smithella sp. PtaU1.Bin162 | reverse complement strand
GGCCGCGCAATGCGATTTTCTAACCATTGGGCAATATCTCTCACCATCAATATCGCATCACCCTGTTGTCCAATACATCAACCCCGATCTTTTTGAAGAGTACCGGATGAAGGCTTTAAAGATGGGCTTTTTGGACGTTGCAGCCGGACCTTTTGTGAGAAGCTCCTATATGGCGGAATCCGCCTTCAGAAACAATTCGGATAACGTTTCGACGTAATGCATATTTTGCATTACGTCGAAACGCCGGCCAAAACTACTTAAGAGCAACTAACTATCTAAGTCAATCCATAAAGCTCGGCAACCAAGTCAGTAGGGGAGGACAAAGGACACAGGCAATAAGAACTGCAATTTGCAAAAGAGCGTATGGGATAACACCTTTGTATATGTCTCCTAAGGTGACGTTCTTGGGTGCAACGCTTTTCATATAAAATATATTCAACCCGAACGGTGGCGTAATATAACCAATGATCGTTGCAAGGCTAAACAAAAGCATGAACCAGAGAACATCAATCCCGAGCGATTGCAATACAGGAAGAAACACCGGGATGCAAATCATGGTAATCGCTACCGGATCAATGAACATGCCCAGAATGAGAACAAGAATCAGCATGATCCAAATTGTACCCATTGTACCAAAGGGAAGACTGGTAAGATATTCACTTACAAATCCGGCTGTCCCCGTGGTTGTTACAAGAGTTGAATAGCATCCTCCTCCAATGACCAGCCACATGATCATTCCAGTTACTTTGAACGTCAGCTTAAAAGATTCATACATGTTCTTGATATTGAGTTGCCGATTGATACCGGCAATAATCATGGCTCCTACGGCACCAAATCCGGCTGCCTCGGTGGGAGTACATATACCGCCGTAGATACCACCAAGCACCACAATGACCAGACAAATCGGTAAAAATACGGCAGGGATAGCCCTGATTTTATCTTTTGTTGAGGCAAGTTCTTCTTCCGGCAGCGGCGGCCCATCCTGTGGATTTACCTTACAACGAATCCAGATATACAGGGCATATAAAAGGGCACATAAAAGGCCCGGAATAATCCCTCCCATAAAAAGTTTGCCCACAGACAGCGATGCATAACCTCCAACTATAATTAGCAGGTTGCTCGGCGGAATCAGCGGTCCCAAAGCTCCACCTGCCGTGATGGAACCGACAACCATAGGTTTGTTATAGTTCCTTTTAAACATTTCAGGTAGTGCTATCAGCCCCATGGTCACAGTGGCTGTCGCCCCGATTCCGGTCAAAGCAGCCATCAGGGTGCTGATTATGATCGTACCAATAGCCAAACCTCCCCCCATACGTCCCGTCCACATCCGCATGGTAGTATATAAACTGGTGGCGACACCGGAAAACTGAAGAACAGAAGCCATCAAGACGAAAAGAGGGATGGCCAGAAAGACTTCTGTCCTTGCTTGCGTTAAGGATGCGGAAACGATCATAAACAGCGAGGAAGGTCCCTGAAATACAAACAACCATAGAGCAGAAAGACCGATGAGGGCAAATGCAACAGGCATACCCGTCAGCAAAAGAGCCAAAAGAGATACAATAATCAATATTGTAGTAATCATAACAGCTAGTTTCCTCCATTATTTTCAGATTTAGAGAAAACATTCAGGAGGTCTTTGAAAAATTCAGCAACACCTTGTGCCAGAAGAAGAAAACAGCCCAGAGGAACCATTAGTTTCATCCAGTAATATGGAGGAGCCCAAATCGTCGGCATGTTTTCCTTGACTTTCCAGGACATCAAAAACATTTCCCAGCCCATAACCATAAGAACGATGATTCCGAAGAAAAAGAAAACTGAGGTCAAAAGTGATAACACGGCTTTTTTTCTGGGGGCCATGTTGATGGTGAATACGTCTACTGTAATGTGACCTTTGTGCCGCATTGCGTACCCTCCGCTCAAAAAGATAATGACGGCAAAAATCTGAATATTGACGTCCCATGCCCATATGGTCGGCTGCCTCATCACATAACGCATAAAAACCTCAAAGCAGGTGATCAATACCAACGGAAGCATCAACCAGCAAAATATTTTCCCTAGCCAGTCTGTTAGAGAATCCATAAAGCGGATGTATGATTGCATATAATTACCTCTGATGATCAGATAAACAGATGACGGAGATAGACACCTGTCTCCGTCATCTGTTTAAGCGGTTTAATCTATTGGCCTGCCTACATCCCGCATCTGCTGTTTCAAAATATCAACGCCTTTTTTCATGCGTGGGCTTTTTGCTGCCAATTCATCCCATAACGGTTTAACAAGTTTCCTCATCTTGACAAGTTCCGCATCCGGCAGCGTGCATATGTCAACTGATTTCATGGCGACCGATTTGTTCAACGATGCCTTCGTCATGGTTATATAGCGATTTCCCGTATCTTCGAGAATGAATCTTGTTCCCATATCCACGATTACCCGCAGATCTTCCGGCAATTTCGCCAGTGAATTTTTATTGATTAAGAGAGATAAGGCGATCTGGGCGGCTGTAGGAAAAGTATAATATTTAACCACTTCATGAAACTTAACATCCTGAAGTCCGGAGGCATCATAAATGGCGCCATCGATTGTTCCCAGCTTCATGGCCATATAGAGCTCTCCTCCCGGAATGGTCACTGCTGATCCTCCCAGCGCCTGCACATATTTTCCATAAACACCAAGAGCACGGATCTTCTTGCCTTTAAGGTCAGACAACTTGTTTACGGGGAAATTTGTATTGAAGTGATAATAGCATCCAGCCGCACAGGGATACTGCATAATGTTGTGCTCTGCATATGCTCCACGAATAATATCACCAAGCCCCCTGTTCCAATAGGCATCCCAATATTCGTCCCAGGTCATGTGACCCATGGGCAATCCTATCTCCAGATCGGTTTCAGGAATTAAACCTGTATAAAATCCGCCATAGGATATGGCACAATCAAATACACCTTTTTCCAAATAAGTAACTATATCTCCTACTGCGCACATTGCTCCCGGGGCCAAAATTTCCACTTTCAACCGGCCATTGGTCAATTGATTGATGTACTTGGCCCATTCCACTCCATGCATCATTACAGTAGTACCAAGGGGGTATGAGGCCTGCATTTTCCATGTAATTACTTTCTTGTCTTGAGCTTGCGAACAAACAACGAAACCAAACAACAAAAACGAGGCAACGACAAAAACAAAAAATTTTTTCATTTTTCCCTCCTAAATAATTACTTTAATTGATTTATTACTGTTGACCGAGCGTTCATTCAGATAGCACGGCACACTACTACTTTGATTTTTCCTCCTAAATTATTATTTCATGAATCTGTACTAGAAAAGCAGCATCTAAAATGCTGGAAAACTAGTCATGATAATATTAATTTGCATATAAAAATTTATAAGATTTTCTAAAACTAAATTTAGTAAAGCTAAAAAATGCACGCTCTTTTGGTTTGAAATTTACTTTTATTGATCATCGGTAGTTGATTGAGCGCTTACTCATGTTGATTGATACACCATCAAAATACATCTGTCAAGAATATTTTCATCTTGGAATATGAACATTTTTCTTTCAATCGTCAAAGACAATGCAAAGAATATGGGATTTTTTTGCAATTGGTTTTTACCGTTCCCCGGCAACGGCGGAAGTACGTTGCTCCTTCTGAGGAAAATAAGGAATTGTTGTCCCTGAAATAAATATAACATTTGCCGGATGTTCAATGATTATCCCTCTGTATACAATGGAAAATATATAAAGACGATAACGATGCCGCCCAAAGTGGATCAGTTAGGATTGCAGAATAAGCAATAGTGTTTTGTTAAAAATACCATCTTCATATGGCATTAACAAAATTAGTGTTTTTCATTGACATACAGAAACGGCTTTCATATATTCATTCCGGTAAATATCGGTATTGATCTGCGTAACATATTTATTCATAAAACCATAGAACAAGGAGATATTTCATGCGCGCTTGGATTTGCGACAACCCGACGGGAACTGATGCCATCACCTGG
>MVRV01000156.1 GCA_002068015.1 Smithella sp. PtaU1.Bin162 | reverse complement strand
GAAACGATGAAGCTGGACTGCCGATAAAATCCAACAGTTTGTTTTAACCGACACATCGTGAACAAGACTGGACACTATCAAGCGCGGCAAGCGCTATTGAGTACGGCAGCATGACGGAACGGGCTTTCAATGGGTTTTTCATAAAAGGCGATTGTTCATCGGATGATCAGGGTTAAATTGCAGCAAATCCCATAGGTTGCCATATAAATCTTCAAATACCGCCACTATACCATAATCTGCTTTCTTTGGTTCTCTAATAAATTTTATGCCTTTTCCCTTATAGTTATAATAGTCTCTCCAGAAATCATCAGTATTAAGGAAAAGAAATACCCTTCCTCCTGTTTGATTCCCAATAAAGGGTTCTTGCTCCGGCTTTGAGGCTCTGGATAATACTATCGAAGTCCCTCTATTTCCAGGAGGAGCTACAACAACCCATCTTTTATTTTGTTCCGGTTGATATGTATCTTCGAAAAGTTCAAATCCTAACTTGTTAATATAGAAATCGATAGCTTCATCGTAATCCTTAACAACAAGAGCTATATGCACAATGGATTGCATCATGGATTCCTCTATATGAATACGATAATTAAGCGCGCCGTAGACGTTCACCTAACATACGTTTTAATCGATCCACCTATATCCCTTTCAAAAGTAATATTTTTAGAATATGCTTCTCAAATCGAAACTCTGTCTTAAAAGCTATTTTGAACGTAAAAATGCGGTCTATGGGTATAATCCGGCACAATGCAGGTACAACCCATCTATTATTATCATTTTACACCCGCTTTGCTGGTTTTTGCAAATACATTTTTGAGCTGACCTTAAGCTTACCTATATTACTTTCATTCAGCGGCCTCTCAAACCAGGGTAAATTGCATAACTTGTGGAGATTGATTAAGAATGCGGTATATTACAGGATAGATAATCTGTGATAGTTAAAAAGCCCAGTATAACAAATAACTTTGGAGGTTTTCTTTGAGAAGATTAGGATTCTATGGATTAATAATAGTGTTCTTTATATGTCACCCATATATATGTTACAGCATACTTCCAGAAGTATCATATAAAAATATATGTATCGATTTTGAGAATATATATACTTACGGAGCGAGACCAGTTTCTGGATCTATAATAGACTATATGGATATGCAAGGGGCGATAAGAATCACCGATGAAGAACATGACTATGCAATCATTGGTTCTGGCTTTTTTTTGGTAACTGATAGTATTACTGGGGAAAAATACTATACGCGGAATGGTCGTTTTAATAGTATACAGGGTGAGGTAAAAACAATAGGGAATGACAAAGTAGAGATGAACCTATATGGATTGAATAATACAAAAAAGAAACAATTGGCTGTTGAATTGTATTACCCGGAAAATATCTATGACGTAGATATAGTAGATTGCTTTAAAATACGCATCGCCGGAAAAGTCAAAAAAGTCAAAGGATTAATTATAAAAGGAGCAATAGAAGAAAATCCAATCGATCTTTTGTCATTAATCGATAGGACTGAAATTTGTTTAAAAGCCGATTATGATGAAAAAGTAGAAAATGAATTGAAAAAGGTGAAGGCGGCACTTAAGAAGAGAAATGAATCAAATACTGATAATCGAGCACATGAGATGGTTAATCTTATCGGATTAATACATGCAATTAAGGAAAAAGGATGAGCGGTGCAAACAAGCACTCGCTTCGACCAGACTCAAGTTAAGAACACGTATCCGCGGTTCGTAAACGCTCTCTGCGCGAACCGCGGTATGGACGCGCTATAGGGTAAACCAATGATAGGTCCAGCCTGCGGCGGCTGCGGAAAATAATAAGAAAACCTCACGAACCTCTGCGTTTCATGCAAAGTGCTTGCTTTTTCATGAAAATGTGCTTATACTTATTATATAAGAGGTGGAGTTATGGCAACATTACAAGTACGTGATATTGATGATCGGTTGTATAAATTTCTAAAAGCATCTGCGAAAATGCAAAATCGTTCAATTAGTCAAGAAGTAATTACAATCATCCAAAATTACCTTAACTCTAGCCAAAAGCCTCAAAATAACGCAACGCTAGAGTTTTTATCCCTTGAAGGTGCATGGAAAGATGATAGAAAAGCTGAAGATATTATTAAAGAGATAAAAAAGGGCAGGAATAAATCAAATAGGTTTGGAGAAAAAAATGGCTTATTTGATTGATACTGACATTATTATCTACAGTCTTAAAGGTAATAAAGATGTTCAAAAATGGATGATTGCAAATCAAAATATCCCAAAATCAATTTCAGTCATAACATATGGTGAACTGACATATGGCGCGAGAAAGTCAAAACATCCTGAAAAAAATATTGCAACGGTTACTCGAATATCGGAGTTGTTCCCGATAATCGATATTAATAAAGGAATTATTGAGATATTCGGAGAAATAAAAGCAAAATTAGAAATATCTGGAAATAGAATAGATGACATGGATCTTATGATTGCGGCGACCGCAATTTATAGGAATATGTCATTGGTTACAAATAATAAAAACCATTTTAGTAGAATAAAAGATTTAGTAATAGAAGAATGGGAAAAATAAGAAATCATAAAAATGCTTCAACCTGATAGTGCTATGGCACGGTTACGTGCAGTCGTCGCTACGCTCATCGGCACGAACCGCGCCCTTCGAACATGAGTGCAGGTTAAGCATATAATAGACGGCCTCTGCGGGCAGCGGGAAAACGCTTAATTATTCTACGTTGCCTGGTTACTGCCGTTCATCAGTTTTCGTTTCTCTCATATATGGCGGCAATATCATGGATTCTCTTCTTCATTTCCATACGGATAGATAACGGCTCTAAGCACTCGCATTTGTCCCCAAAACTGAATAGCATATTATAGTAGTAATCGTTCTCTATGAAAGGAAAACTAACAATCCAATGCTCATCACCGTCCGGAGAAAAGTGTTCATACGTGCAATAATCAAGTACCCTGTCCATGACGGATTTATGAATACGAATTTTGATTGTTGTTTGCATAGCTTCTAACATATCAGCAAAATCTACTTGCGGTTTTTGATGGTCTCGCGGCGTAAAAGATTTCTCTTGCATCCGCAGGTTTGACATGCGGGATAGTTTGAATAAGCGAAAATCATTTCTTTTACGGCAATACCCATGCCAATACCAATGACCGCTTTTCAGTACAAGCTGATACGGCTCGGCTTCACGCGCGGTTATATTGCCGTGGCGGTCCGCGTATTCAAACGAAAGCAGCTTGCCTTCCTGCAAAGCTGTTTTGATTATTTCTAGATATCTTTGTATGTTCCTGTTGCCCATCCACGGACTTAAATCTATGTATATTTGATTAACTTTTAATTCAATGTCCTTCGCCCTGTCTGCTGGGATAAAACTTTTGACTTTCGCGAAGGCGTTTACCAGTTCATCGCCTCGCATTATGCTGGAAAGACCGGAAAGCCCCATCAGGATAGCGGAAAGGTCGGCAGCGGAAAAAACCTTACTGTCGATCTTGTAATTCTGCATGATTTCAAAGCCGCCGCCCACTCCCGATGCCCCGCAAACAGGAATACCCGCCATGTTGATTGTGTCTATGTCGCGGTAGATTGTGCGCTTTGAAACTTCAAACATATCCGCTAATTCCTCTGCGCTTATACGCTTTTTATCAAGGAGCAGCATAATAATGCTGACAAGTCTGTCAATTTTCATCTGATAGCCGCCTGCCAAAATTATTTTTATTAGTATGGAATGTTGCCATACTGTTGTCAACAATTCCAAGTATAATAATGACGAAACTAAATAAATCTATTTATCAGGAGGAAAGACATGCGGAATAAGGCAAACAAATCAGTCTGCTTATCAGAAGGAGGCGCTATGCGGAAAAAAGCTTTAGTAATAATCGATATTCAAAATGATATCACAAAGAATTACAAGGATGTTATCGGCAATATCAATAAAGCTATTGATTGGGCAGTCAACAACAACATTCATGTTATCTATATACGGCATGAAAATGTATCAGCCGGCACGAGGACTTTTAAACCCAATACACACGGGTCTGAATTAGCTTCAGACATGAACATCGTATCAAAAAATGTATTTACAAAATACAAGGGAAACGCGTTAAGCTGCGAGGAATTCACGGGGTTTATCCGTAAAAATGAAATATCTGATTTTTATCTAGCGGGAGCGGACGCTGTTGCTTGTGTTAAATCAACCTGTTTCAACTTACGCAAAGCAAATTACGGCGTTACTGTCCTATCAGACTGCGTTACCAGTTACGATAAAAGGAAAATTGACGAAATGATGCGCTATTATGAAAGCAAAGGCAGTAGTATAATTTGTTTGAATGACTTATTACAGTAAGCTCTTTCCATAGTAACCGCATCAAGGCGGGCGTTTTCCCGCCCACCGCTTCGATCGGGACGGAGCTGCGGGTTACGCGTATGATAGATTCATCGCGCTGACGCGTGATGTGAAGATTATTATGAGCCCTTTTGTCAAGACACAATCGTAGCCGGAATAAGGTGGAAGCCTTCCAGTATTTCATGCGACTGCCAATAACCCGCGCTCTCGTTCTTCGAAGCAGGAGCTATAGACCATGTCTGGAGTTTTGTAATCCAGCGATTGGTGAAACCGCTCGCTGTTGTAGAATACGAAGTACCGCTTCAATCCTTGCTTGAGCTCCTCCATCGTCTGGTAGTCCTTCAGGTATATGTCCTCATAGTTAAGGCTCCGCCAGAACCGCTCCACGAAGATGTTGTCGAGCGCTCGGTTGCGCCCGTCCATGCTGATCCTGATACCGTGCGATTCAAGGACGCCGACGAATGCCTCCGATGTAAACTGACTGCCCTACTAGTCTGGCCCAGCTTTACGTGAGCATCTTGGACCATGCATCAAAAGCCCCTGCCGGCGTTCCTGCCGCGGGGCGGGGGAGGTTTTTGTCACTCAGTCTGTTCCACGAAGCGGTATGCCTTAAGCATTCGGCCAAAAAACAGGCAGATGCACGCTCCCATACATCCCAGGAGGAAGATCATCATCCCCGCTCCCGAGCCCTTTGCCGAGCCGAACAGGGAGGTCAGGATCCGGTTGCCCTGATTGGAGGCAATGAGCGGTTCAAAGACCCTGTCAATCAGAAATCCGCCAAGGAAAAACCCGACCGGTATGGTAAAAAACTGCAGCGAGTTCCTGCACGAATACACGCGGCCCTGCATGGAGACGGGTATGGTTGTCCGCAGGATCACGTCGAGATTCGCCCCCATGATCGGAACGACGAACCAGCCGAGAAATTGCACAGCGCACCAGAGAACAGGTTTATTGGTAAGGGCGAGAATATAGTTCTCTATAGTCAAGGAAAACAGCATGGTTCCCACAATGACCCGGATGCGGTTCTTCGGTTTCGGAATAACGGTAACAGCCAGGCTGCCCAGCAGAGTCGCGATTCCCGCGAATGAGGTAACCAGTCCAAGGATCTTTTGCCCCCCGTTTTCCCTCGGCAGTATGTAGGCAGGCAGCGCGGCGTCAAAGGCCGAGGCAACCAGGTTTACTCCCGATAGAAAGAGGATCAGATAGAGTATCATGGGGTTGTGTTTCAGGTACCGCAGACCCTCCAGGGACGAGGCCACTATCGATTCCTTTTCACCGTTTTCCGTGACTGGATGAATGATGTCCGGAAGCTTGATCCGGAAAAGCAGGACGCAGAACGCGACGAGGAAGGTGCCCAGATCAATCAGAAGGACGCCAACGATCCCGGCGAAGGCGAATACGGTTGTCGCGAGAACCGGATGCAGTATCGTGACCAGGGAATTGGAAAGCGAGCGCAGGCCGCTTGTTTTCTGATACGCTTCCTTGGGGACAATCAGCGTCATGGCGACATCGGACGCCGGCTTCTGGATGGTGTTCATCAGGCCGTTCACCGCGCTGAGGATGTACAGGTGAGAAGGCCGCAGAAGATCCGATTGCACCAGAACAAACACCAGCACGGTGGTGCCCGCGGCGCAGGCGTCCGATACCAGCAGGACCCGCTTCTTGTTCCAGCGGTCGCTCAACGCGCCGGCGAAAATGCTCATCAACACATAGGGCGTGTAGGAACATATTACCAGAAGAGCCGTCTGCAGCGCGGATCCCGTTTTCTCATACAGCCACAGGGTAAGCGCGAAATTCGTCATCGCGCTGCCCAGCTGGGACAACCCTTGAGTGCTCCACAAGAGATAAAATGTACGTAATTTTGAATGAAATACGGATATCATAACTTTGCTCCTTTGATCTTTTGTAAAGTCAAATTATGCAAAGTTTGAGGACTCTCACTCCTCCATGCTAGGTCCTCACACTTTGCATGGAGCTTCGGCAATGCACAACATCATTTGTTTCATCCTGGTACGGCATTTATAAATTGTAGGTGCTGTCATTTCAAGAATTATTCGGGTTTGCACCGGAATCCGGGTTATGCCACGTACTACGAATGCTTTCAACCCCGGACAATTAAACCAGACAGAGTTTTTAAGGCAACGCCGTGAACTGGAAATATAATTCCAGTCTGTTTCGGCTGTCAACCCCTGATCCGGATAAACTAGACAAAGCCCAAGGGGACGCCCTCAGGCTGCCAAAGGCAGGGTTTTTTAAGGTGTTATCCTGTTCCGTATAAAACCCGCGCAAGGGGATATTGCATCCCCGCCCGCTGCTTCGATGATCCTTCCCATTATCTCAAGGCGCCTTACGGCGACTGCTCCTCAATATCAGCCTCATAGCTGCTCCACCCGGCGGCACCCTTGTAGGTATTGCCTCTCCCCAAGGGGACGTAGAATTTCCGGCCTGTGGCGTTTGAGCCAAAAACATCCTCTCCCAACCCCGGCGGCGTCTGCGGGTTGACCGTCACGCTCTCCAAGTAACTGCATTGACGGAATGCGCCGCTGCCGATGTCCGTAATCTGGGAGGGAATCGTGAAGCTTGTGAAGCCTCTGCAGTTAAAGAATGCTGAAATTCCTATCACGGTAACCGAATCGGGAATTGTGACGCTCGTAAGCCTTGAGCATCCGTTGAAGGTTTCCTGTGGGATTGAGGTCAGCTTACTTGACAAAGTCACGCTCGTAAGGAACTCACATGCCTGAAACATGTTGGTCCCCATGGTCTCTACCGAATCGGGAATCACGACGTCTTCCAGGGAGTTGCAGTATGAGAGCACGGCATCCCCGATGGTTTTTACTGAACCGGGAATCGTGATTGCCTCAAGAGCCGTGCAGGTACCGAAGGCGAAACTTCCAATGGATTCCACGGAGTTAGGGATTGTCACGCTGACAAGAAATTGACATTGGTCGAACAGGCTCTCGGGTATGGCGCTTATGGAATCGGGGATCGCTGCATGTATAAGCCCGGATTGGTAAAAGGCACCTCCTCCTATAGCTGTCACTGAATCGGGAATTTCGATGCTTTCGAGCGCTGCGCAGTAAGCGAAGCACATTGCGCCGAGAGTCTCAACCGAATCGGGGATTATCACGCTTTTAAGGGATGTTTTATCACTGAACGCATTATCGCCGATCGCGGTCACAGGCACACCGCCGATGGAGGGGGGGATGGCGATGTCTATCTCGCTTCCAATGAAGCCCGTAATCGTCAGTTCGCCCTCGATTTCTTCCGTCTCGAAACTGTCTCCATCGGTGTAATCGATGGGGTCCGGGTCGTCTTCCGGATCATCCGGGCCCGGACAGCCGGTAAGGATAACGAAGACAGCCGCCAGTATCAAAAAGAAAACGATGCTGTTTTTGGGTCGTTTTTTCAATGCTTTCCTCCGAATTTTATAACTATGAGAAAAGTGTAACTCGCGATCTTCTTCCGGTATTGTAAAAACGCGACAGGGGGTTAACTTTCGAAACTATGAGGGGAGGCAGTTTACCGCACCCCCTGCCGCGCGGACCGGGAACGTATGAGACCTCAGGATGCCGGTAATTTTCCGGCTGCGGGACCGAGGATACGAGGAAAGATATCACAGAGGATGACCCTTGGAGCTTCAAATATCCCCAACAGCTGCCGAATTGCGGATAAGCTATTGCGAAGTCAAAAAGAATCAAGTAAACGCTTGAATTATCTCAAGTAATAGAAGGAAAAAATCGTTCTTGACATATAACAGGATATGCTTAATGATAGAAACAGCTTTAATAATTTAAGGTTGTATTATAGATAAACTCCGTTTTGATTAGTTTCCACCTAAAATAATCACATGAATTCGGGAAGTTATAAGAATGCATAAAGTGTTAATGCTTCATAGAGTTCTCCCTGAAAAACTGATTCAAAAACCTGACGCCTATTCTGACTTTGGGACTTTGATCTCGGTAGAATATTTCGAAAACATCCTGAAAATGCTCATGGGAAGCGGATTTCGGTTCTTATCAGTTTCAGAACTCCTGCAATGCAGTAAAGAAACCGATGCTGTGGCTTTGACCTTTGATGACGGTTATTCTGACTGTTTCGAATATGCCCTACCCTTATTACAAAAGCATCAAGCTACGGCAACATTCTATATTACAGTTGGTCCATGTAAAGACAATACGGTTTTACCTCTTGATATGTATTACCAGTGCGTAGACGAGGCTGAACTGACAGAAAAAATGCGGATGAATTACATTAAAGGCTGCATAAAAAAAGAGTTCATTTGGGCTGAACCTGAGCAGCAAAAGGCATTGGTGCTAAAATATTTTAAGAAATATCCGGAACATAACAGAATTTCTTTTTTGCGACCAGACCAAATAAAAATGATAGCTGACAATGGGTTTGAAATCGGCTCGCATAGCATGACACATTCCCTATTCACGGCCGGATATATGAATGAAGACAAAATACTGTTTGAATTAGAACAGTCTAAAACCTTTTTAGAGGGAACAACAGAACAGCCAATTCATTCTTTCTGTTTTCCATCAGGTTATTACAATCAGAGCGCAATAGAACTTGCGAAAGAATGCGGCTATACTTCTCTTTGCTTGATAAAGAAGAATCAGCATGATGAAGCCCGAACAGATTTGCCTCAATTATTCGAGAGAGAATTTGTAACACCCAGTTATATTGAGGAGGTAATTCAAAAATCGACATGAAAGTCGCGGCGGTTGTTGTTACCTGCAATCGGTTGGCCTTGCTGCCAAGGGCTTTACAGTCAATTAAAGGACAAAGCCGCAAACCTGATTTTGTTATTGTCGTCTCGAATTCAACTAATTTTAATTATGAAGTTGAAAAAGAAATATGCAAGCAGTATAATTATCTGCTTATTAAGAATGGTCGAACAGATACATATACGGGCGCGTTGAATAATTCGATTGAAGAAATAATAAAACATTTTGGAATTAACGATGAGGTCTATTTCGCATCGCTTGATGACGACGATGAATGGCTGCCAGACTACTTGTATGAGATAGAAAAGAACAACTCAGAGAATTATGATCTGCTTATAGGAGGTTTGCTTCGAAGAAGTGATACAGAAAATAACTTGTTAGTTTTGCCAGAAGAATTGAGCGAAAAAGATTTTTTGGTTGGGAATCCAGGGGTTTGCGGTTCAAACACATTTATCCGGTTGACAACATTATTGCAGGCGGGCAGCTTTGACGAAGGGATGCCTGTAACTGCCGACAGGGATTTGCTCATCAGGGTATTCCAGCAAAAACCAAGGTA
>MVRV01000155.1 GCA_002068015.1 Smithella sp. PtaU1.Bin162 | reverse complement strand
GTGATGCCCAGCTTTCATTACCCAATTACCTTGGTCATTACTTTACAAAAAATATCCCCTGTTTCCCTTGCATTTCCCTGGTTCCCTCTGAATGAGAAAAACGGGATAACTACTCGAATCTTCACTTTCTTTCGTTATCCCATCTTATCCCTCGTTGTCCCTGATCGTGCGTTCAGGGTCTAGTGGGTAGGAGTGCTCCCGTCGAGGATCAAATCCCCCGAATACGGGATTCCGGCGAGTATCCCAGTGCATTATCCTTTGATTGTCTTGAACGGAACCAACACGCCGTTTGCCTTTAATCCGTCAAGATAATCCGCCCATATCTGCATCATTTTCCGGCGTTCTTCAAGGTGGGCCGTCCGATTGTAAGCCCGCCCGTTCGGGTCACGCACGGCATGGGCAAGCTGATGCTCGATGTAATCAGGCCGGACATGCAGGACTTCATCGAGAATGGTCCGCGCCATTGCCCGAAAGCCGTGGCCGGTCATGGTTTCCCTATCGTACCCCATGCGGCGAAGCGCTGCGTTAACGGCATTGTTGCTCATTGGCCGCGCGAAGGAGCGCCCGGACGGGAAAACGTAACGGCTTGGCCCGGTCACTTCCTTCAGTTCCGTCAATATCTCCACCGCCTGGCGGCAAAGCGGTACGATGTGTGCCTGTTTCATCTTCATCTTGTGCGCCGGTATGTTCCAAACGGCTTCGTCAAGATCAATCTCCGACCATTCCGCATTGCGCAGTTCTCCGGGGCGAGTGAAGAACATCGGCGCAAGCCTCAAGGCGCACTTCACAACAAAATGCCCCTGATAGCCGTCCAAGGCCCTTAAAAGGGGGGCAACTTCTTTGGGCTCCGTAAGCGCAGCATGGTGCCTTTCTCGCGGCTGCGGCAAGGCTCCTTTAAGATCGGCCGCAGGGTCGCGCTCTGCCCTTCCCGTGGCAACGGCATATCGGAAAACCTGCCCGGCAATCGTCCTGATCCGGTGTGCCGATTCGAGAGCGCCCCGGCTTTCCACCCTGCGAAGGACGGCGAGCAGTTCAGGCGCCTTGATTTGATTGATCGGGCGTTTACCGATCCATGGAAATAGATCACGCTCCAACCGGCTCATAATCGTGACGGCATGCCCAGGCGTCCACGTCGGCGTGAATTTCGTATGCCATTCCCGGCCAATGACCTCGAAGGTTTCGGTTTCTTCTGTTTTTGCCTGCTTCTGTGCCTTACGAATGGAATCAGGATCAATGTTGTTTGCAAGTAGCCTCCGGGCATCTTCCCGTTTGCGACGTGCGTCTTGCAGACTGATTTCCGGGTACGATCCGAGAGCAAGCTTCTTCTCTTTTTTGTCGAAACGATATTTAAACCGCCACAACTTACCACCGGAAGGCGTTATCAGAAGATATAGACCGCCTCCGTCAAATAGCGCAATTGGTTTGTCTTGCGGTCTGGCTTTTTGGACCTTCATATCCGTCAAAGGGATGATTCGTTTCGGCATGGTAATATCTCCACTTTTGGGTACCCGCATTACATTATGGGTACTCTTTGCTTCATTTTAGGTACCCATAAATCCCGGATTTTCATGAATCGTATAGCATGTTATTAGACGGAAATCAAGAAAAAACCCGCTATTTCTAACGGGTTTTGTACTTCTTTGTATTGTATTGGATTATGTCTTGGTGGAGGCGGCGGGAGTCGAACCCGCGTCCGAAAACCTTCCGCTGCAGCTTCTACGTACGTAGCCTTTGCTTTAGAACCTTCACGCTGGATTGCTCCCTCAGGCCGGATCGCCCCGCGCTAGCCTGTAAGTATTCGCCGCCCTTCCCCAGGCAAGAAGTTTGGCTATCCTGTCTTAATGACGTTCCAGTCCAGTCAACAGGAAAACCGGGTGGAACGTTAGCCGTCTAAGCGGCTAAAGCGTAATCGTAGTTGTCTGCGATTATATGTTTCCTACCTGTTTAACGAGGCCTGTAGGAACCTCGGTACGCTTCTACAACTTCAAATGTCCCCGTCGAAACCGTGACGCCCCCTTATCTTGAATTTCTTTTAATATATTTAGTTACTGCGTATTTGTCAAAGAAAAGAAATTTATATCAAGCGCTTTACTTGATTTTATTGTCTGTTTTTTTCTTTTCTTTTTTCCGCAAGCCTCATTTCCCTTCTCGCCATCGCTTCTCTGTTGCGCCTTTTTTGTTCCTCGGTTTCGATGATCAACGGAGGCAGAGGAACGGGACGATTATCCCGGTCAATAGCCACAAAGGTGAGATATGCGGATGATGTATGGCATTTTCTGCCTGTTAAGAGATTTTCCGAATCTACCCTGACTCCTACTTCCATTGATGTTTTCCCTACAAAATTCACCGCAGCGGTAAGTGTTAAAAAATCACCAACAAATACCGGATGGTGAAAGTCCAGGCGGTCGATGGAAGCCGTAACCGTAAGCATGCGGGCATGGCGCATGGCGGCAACACCCGCCACCGTATCAATCAGTTTCATAATAACACCGCCGTGAATATTCCCGGCCGGATTGGCATCCTCCGGATTCATTACCTGGGCCATAACAACACTGTTATCAGTGCCTTTTTTTTCTTCCATGTTTCTTTTCTCTTTCCTTTCATTGATTCTAAATGCAACAGTTATATGCTTGTTTTTATTTTATCCCGCTTTCGTCCGGGCATTATCCAAACACAGGGCGATTTCTTAAACTTTTATCAATCTGGATTTGAAGGTACGCGCCACTTCGCGGCGCTCTTCACGCTGTTTGATATCCTGCCGGCGGTCATATAATTTTTTACCCTTGCCGATACCAATTTCCACTTTCACTTTACCGTTTGAAAAATAAAGTTTCAAAGGAACGAGCGACAGACCTTTTTCGCGTGATTTACCGTAAAGTTTACGAATTTCTCTTTTATGCAGCAGAAGTTTACGCGCCCTGAGCGGTTCATGATTAAAACGATTGCCATGATCATAATGGCTGATGTGCATTTCGCGTAAAAAGACTTCATCGTCTTTTACCACGGCATAGCTGTCTTTTAAATTGGCCTTGCCGGAACGCAGTGCCTTGACTTCCGTACCGGTCAAAACGATGCCGGCCTCATAGGTATCGCCGATGTCATAATTGAGACGTGCGGTTTTATTGGAAGCAATTATTTTTTGTGCCGTATTTTCCTTAGCCATAGTTAAATTTTACATTAAAACGAGTTTAAAGCTACAATTATTTGGGATACTGCATTAAGTAATCCGGTTTTACATGCCCCATCGCTTTGAAAATATTATGCCGAATGTCTTTATTATCCCGTTCCAGCTCATTTAAAAGTCTTTTGACATAAATCCGCCTGGAACTTTCACTGGTCGGGCACTTGTTCTTCACCGTTGGAAAGCAGCGCTCCTGACTGTATTTTTTGATTACTTTTTCCGGCAGATAAGCAAGCGGCCGAATTATATGCAGTTTACCTCCGAATATCCTTTGGTTGGGCATCATCGTAGAAATTTCCCGGCCGTAAAACATATTAATCAGCAATGTTTCGATAATATCGTCCTTATGATGGGCAAAAGCAATTTTGTTACACCCTCGGGCTGCGGCAATTTCAAATATTCTCTTGCGGCGCAGCCGCGAGCACAGAAAACAGGGATTTTTTTTGTTAAAATCGCTGTGTGCCAGAAGGCCGATATCCGTTTTTTCCATTATGTACTGATAATCGTTAGCGGAAAGATATTTTTCCAGTATATCAAATCCTCCGTATGAATCATCAAATCCCATATCGATATTGACTGCAAGAAGCGAAAAGCGAGGAACAAAAATCATCGGTGAATTGAGCAAATCAAGCAGCGCCAGGCTGTCGGCGCCGCCGGAAACACCGACCAGAACCCGGTCGCCTTCGGCGATCATCTGGAAATCCAGCACGGCTTTTTCCAGCCACTTTTTCAAATGGCGATAAAGCTTTGTGTTTTTATCTTCCGGCAGTTTATCCATAGTCTTTTCATATCCTTAAAGCAGCCCGGCTCAGTTTTGCCGATATTGTTTCAATGCTCTTTATCCGACTTTTCCCGAGTAATCAAGCCCGGACGTTACCGGCAAGATATCTATTTTAATCTATTCCCCATCAATCGGGGCGCCGATACCGGCAAAGATACCACCTTGATTTGAAAACAGGCCATGATTATCGTCTTGAAATACTTCAACCTCTCTGTTATAGAGGCAAAAAAAAGGAGATTGTTATGCCGGAAATCA
>MVRV01000154.1 GCA_002068015.1 Smithella sp. PtaU1.Bin162 | reverse complement strand
AAATACAGAGTCGACATCATTGGCTTGAACGGCACCTCCATCAATCAAAGGCTTCAGTTTGGACTCTGTCCTGTTCCATACAACCAATGGAATATTGGATTTTAATAGATTTAAAGCCATGGGAGCTCCCATTACCCCTGTTCCAATAAAACCGATTTTCATAGTTCACCTCTTTTTTTACCGCAATATGTTTCTTTTATTCCAAGTACCAGCAGACTTGAAATGCCGATCCAGACAAGCATGGGAATGAAAGCACTTCTATATGCCTCAATTGTATAGATCCTTATTCCTGTTTCAAGGATGCCTGACCAGTGTCGGTCTAACACCCATCCTGTTACGGGTTGTACAATTGCAGGGCCGATCATAATACCGGTAACCACGATCCCGGTTATTATGCCGGAGACTTCAACCGGAGCCGATTCCCTGCCGATGGCATAGCTTAACGGCATGGCTCCTGTAAAAAAACCAATTATGACAAGCATTATCACCAGACACCATATGGGGACGACCTCAATTAAAATGATAGCAAACCAGAAAACGGCAGCCAGCAGAAACCCAACAATATAAACCGGCTTTCTCAAGTTTTGATGATCAGAGATATATCCTAAAATTGGACTGCCAACGGCAAACGAAATAAGAAGCACAGAACATATTAAAGCTCCTTTCTGGGCATCAAGTCCATAGCGTGCATTCAAGTATGGCACTCCCCAGAGCCCTGAAAAGGACAACATTGCACCTATCAGACTGCAGGGAACCAAAAGCATCAACCATGTATTGCGATAACTTAAGGATGTTTTGATATTTTCAATAACAGTTGTTTTGGGGGTTTGTTTTTTTTCAGCGGTTTTTTGTGAATAGCTTAGATACCCTTTTTCAGATGGATCGTCTTTGATGATGAGCCAAGAAAGCACTCCGATTAAAAACGAAAATCCGCTCAAACATACCATACATGCCCGCCAGCCAAATTCTGAAATCATAATTCGCAGCGGCATTCCTGCGGAAAATGCGCCTATCACACCAACGACCATAATCAGTCCGGATGCAATTGCGAAACGATCCGGAGGAAGCCACCGTCCTGCAAGTTCAAGTGTGATTACAATCGCCATGGCCACAGCACCCCCAACCATTAAAAGACCTGATGCAGCAACGACAAAGTTGTTGGAAATTGCAAATAAAATAGTTCCAGCAGTCGTAACAAATGCGCTGATGACCATCAGTTTACGGGGCCCTAAAATGCTGCTTAAAATACCGGTTGGGATCTGCATCATGACGTAGGCATAAAAGAAAAATGAGGCCAGCTGGCCCAATGCCGCAGCCGTAATATTAAAATCAACCATGAGTTCTTTAGTCATCACAGAAGGTGCAGTGCGTTGAAAAAAACCAACAGCATAGAGCATCGCCCCTAATCCCCATATACTCCATGACAAAACTGAAGGCGGATATTCTCGATCAACCGTAATTGCTGCATTATTTGGTTGTTTTTTTATTGACGTGTTCATGCGCAAATTTTTTCTTTAATTAGTTCCAGGCTTGAGGAATCGACACTGATATCGACTGAAACCAGTCTCTGATCTGAAGTAGTCAGTTTTTTAACCCGATCAAACATGAAATTGGTCACAAAAATGACGTCACATTCCCGGATTAGCTTTTTCAATTCTTTGGAATTGTCATATCCTGCAAGAATCCGTTTCAGCTCACGTCCTCCAGAAAAATACGAACTGTTATAAAGGGTATTGGTGCTGCGCTGGTTTTCACACACACACCCGATTTTTGTTCCTTTCGGTAATTGGTTTAAGACGTTGATGACACGGACATCCACCTGGATTAAGACAGCGATGATCTCCACGGTATTATCCGGTAGGACTTGCTGTAATTCTTTCAGGTGATTGAATCCGCAGACAATCAGATCTATGCTTTTGACAAGACTTTCAGCACCTATGGGATCTTTCTCAAGTTCCTGAATTAAAACGCCTGTCGCCTTGACACCACACTCTTGTAAAATTTTTTGACAAAGGTAATTGATAACCCCATCATTACAGTCCACAATGAGGATTCTTTTATTCATTATGCTTGCCGGTAAAGTAGACAGCCGACTCAAAAAGTGTTCCATGACTTCTGCTTTTTTAAATCCAAGCTCTATGGATTGTTGTATGGCATCATTAAAAATCTGATCCAGCTTCCTTTTTGACTTCATGATTAAACCTTGCTTTACATATGTACCCGAACCAATGATAATCTCTAATATGCCATCAGATTCGAGTTCCTTATATGCCTGTGTAATAGTATTACGATTAACATTAATGAGCTTGGACAGATCTCTTGCCGACGGCAATGCCTGACCTGACATCAGCTCTTGATTTTCAATCAGAATAAGGATTTGTCTCTTGATTTGTTCTCTAAGGCTGATGTGACTTTTTTTCTGGATCAATATTTTCATAGTGTCATATGTATATATGTCACTATGAATAATGTCAAGTTTTTATTTTTTTCTGTTTTAGTAGAGATTTTTTGCTCAAGGGTGGGTCAATTTTCAATGCCTACTGACATAGTCGTTCCATGAGCCGTTGAAAGAATTCTGTCATGCCTTGCTGCATTAATCACTTTACTTCGCAAAGCAAATATCATGCATACGGTATTTGTTTTGTAAGATGATTCAACTTATTCAATATTTCTAATAGTAATTGTTAAGTCCGAAGGGTAACTGATTCTGTTACGTATAGGTAGGTGTAATTATTAGTCAGGCTTAACTTAACATTGAACACTCGCTTTCCGTAAAGTTAAATATAGATCGTAAAAATTCTTTCACAATCGTTCTTTTAGAAATAATTACTGTGCGGCTTTATGTGCGGTTTCTATGAAAAAACATGTAAAAAAAGCACACATCGTGAAAAATAGCGGTGTAAACTATTGAATATTATTGATATTATGTAACGACCATTTGCTTTGGGAGCAGGATGTCGAGTGTTCAAATCACTCCGCCCCGACCAGCAAAAACAAGGATTTACGGATGTTCCGTAAGTCCTTTTTCTTTTTGTGGATACGGAATGAAGAGGGGGTGCTTTCGTCCCTAATCACAATAGTTCGGTAATTACTTGCGGCCGGTAAACTGATATAAAGCAAGTTTGCGACCATGGATATGTGATCGCTCCTGCTCGTCGATGATATCAAACACATCTATGCAACTCCAACCAGGAATATCCCTCCCTTCGTAACTCAGCAGGAGGGGACGGGTTTTATTGATGAATTCATCCCTGCGCTTCAGGTAATCGGGATAGATGAAATTATTATGGCTTTCCCAGGTTATATAGAGAGGATGAAAATTTTTCTGAGGGCCGATAAAAGTCAGATACAAAGCGTCCGGAGTCATGTTTACCAGATAGGCTTTAGGGTTTTTTGCCAGGTTGTTTTGAAGAGAGCCGCTGATGGTTTTATATTTTTTTGCCCAGGCAGGGGTTGTATACATTCCCCGCAGTACTTGCGGTTCTTCAATCTTCGTTTTGAAAATGGAAATCTTAACAGATCCATTGTAAATGTGATTTATTATTTCGTTTTTAAATACGAGAATTAATATCAAACAAACCATTAAAATTTGCAGGCCTTTCTTTTCGGCGATACAGAATTTGGATAATTGCCATACGCAGTAAGAAAAAATACCGATCATCGGAGTTGCCGCCCAATACAGATGCCTTAAACAAGGAACGGGATAATACTGCATCCAGGAAGCAAGCGATATGAGAAGAAGTCCGTATAAACGCAAATATCTTTTTACACTATCGCGGTCATACCGTCTCATTACAGATCCGATAACTAAGAGACACAGGCAAACAAACGGGAACAAAAACCACAGGGCTGCGAAATGAGAAATACTGGCCTGATAGGCCGCAAGAGCCATCAGTAAGTTAATAAATAAGGTGTGTGATGACGACTGATATGTCGTCGTTCCAATAAAGAGGGCTGCCTTGATTGACTGAATGAACATATCGTGAAAAGCGTCATTAAGCCCAAGCCAAATGAAAAAAGGTACTGATGCGGCGACAATGCCTGAAAAGAAAAAAGCACAATCGGTCATTGCTGATTTCCATGGCTGCCCGTTGAAGAGCGGAGTGGTAGCGAGAAATAATAATATTGAGGCACAGTGGAAGACACCAACAGGTTGGCGGCACCAAAAAGTAAGCACTGCGACGCTTCCGGCTAATACCAGCATTATTCGGTTTTGTCCGGCCAAAGCCCGTAAAACCAGAATCAACGAGAAAAGCTGGAAAAACAAGGCCGGAACAGACGACCATGGTTGGAATATGATTGCAGAGTAGTAATAGGGGGCAAGAAGCAACCAGATTAAAACGCTTACGACGGTCAACCATTTAGGAAGAATGTTCAGCCAAAGGTAGTACAAGCACAAAGAGATTAATGCATAGAAAAAAGCTGTTTCTATTTGGATCACAACGAGATAGTCGCCGAATATTTGCAAAGCCCAGGCCTGAAGCAAAGTGGTCAAGGCACCATATTGGGTGAACGTATCACGAAAGAGCATTTGGCCGTGGGCAACGTCAAGAGCCGGTTTGAACATTATTCCATGATGGTGAGGGTCCACACCAAGCATGGAAAAAACGGAAGAGACTGCTATCGTCAATATGAATAGAGCAGCAGGCAGATAATATTTTTTGATAAGCGCCATCATTCCGTGCCATTGTTCAGAGAAGCGTATAGTCAGGAACAATTTATATATATTTTCTGCTCTTGGCAATTAAATAATGTGACAAACCGCTGTTTTCCAATCGGATTTCGGCAGAGTCAAACCATGCCGCCCCGATCAGGTGTGATTAAGGGCTTGCATTATATTCGGCAATCCCTTAGTTATTTAATGATTATACTGCCGGAAGATTAAGATAATCAGGAGGCCGGACTCTGAAATTTACAATATTCAGCAGATTGATCATAAACAATTTTCTGATTATCCTGCTTATCAGTATTATCAGCATATACACTATTATCTACCTGAATAATCTGAACGGCCTCATCGAGTCCGTAATCAAACGTGACTCGCGTATTATAAAAATTATTGAAACAGCTCTGGATGATTTATACAGCATGAACGCCGCCGATGACAAATATATTATATCCGGAGATCCGGACTACTTCCTGCAGTTCGGTCAGATAAGAAATGAATTTCATCAAAAAATAAAGAAGCTATCGAGTTTGACCGATACCGGGGCACAAAGTAATCTTTTAACGGATGTTGAAAAAAACTACGATCAATATAGTACGCTGCTCAAAGAAAGAATGCTCAACAGAGGCAGCCTGAAGCTGCCGGAAAAAATCCGTCGGACATACATAAACAAAAGGGAAGAAATTACCGGAAATATTGATCGGAGAATGAGGAATTTATTGATAATTTCTACGGAAGAAAGAGATCGGAAGTTACAACTCTCCAGAGATATGGTGGCGCGGATTTTCAATGTCAGTGTCATTTCGGGAATTATTGTCGTTTTTCTGGTTTTTTTTATTACTTATATTAATGCACGAAAAATCAATTTCCCGATAAAGTTGTTAAGGGAAAAGACAAAAGAAGTTGCTTCCGGAAAATTCGGAGATGTACTGAAAATACCCGCTCCACCCGAAATTAGGGAATTGGCGAATGCGTTTAATGTAATGTGTGATCGTCTGAAAGAATTGGACCAGATGAAGATTGACTATATCAATCATTTGTCTCATGAATTGCGCACCCCTCTGACGGTCATCAAAGAAGCATCATTAATGCTCGAGCAGGGTGTCTTTTCCAGACTTCCCGAGAAGCAGGAAGAATTATTCAAGGTGATTAATGAGGAATGCGAAAGGCTGATATCATCAGTCAACCGGATACTTGACTTTTCCCGTATGGAAGCGGGGGACATGTATTTTTCTTTCCAACACGCTGATATAGGTGCTGTGATAGAAAAAAGCATCGTCAAGCTTTTCCCGCTGATCCGGAATAAAAAAATGAACATTATTAAAGAAATATCGCCGAACATTCCCGCCGTGCGGATGGATATCGAAAGAATTGCAGAAGTTCTGGAAAATTTATTAAGTAATGCCTGGAAATATACGCAGGAAAGAGGAACGATTACTGTTTCTGCCGTTCATAACAGTGCAAAAGATGCGGTAGAAATATCCATAAAGGATAACGGTATGGGTATTCCCGAAGATGGATTACAGCAGGTATTTGATAAATTCAAACGTGTTGATGATCGCAGAGGAGCCATTCGCGGTACCGGTCTGGGGCTTGCAATCGTCAGACATATTGTCAATGCACATGGAGGAGAAATATGGGTGAAAAGCAAGATAGGAGAAGGAAGTACTTTTACCTTTTCTTTGCCTGTATCATAATAACTCCTGTTTTGTTGTCCGGGTGCTTCCGCTTTTATGAGGAATTGATTACCAGGACTGATTTTGAGCAGGCGGCAGATTGGACGAGTCAGGGAAATTTCCAGGAAGCTGCAAATAAATACGAGCAAATTGCAGCACTTCATCCCCGGGTAGGCGATGAAGTGCATTTTCAAATGGGTATGATTTATGTTTCACCACAAAATCAGAATAAAGACTATAAAAAAGCTATGGAATGTTTTCAGAAGGTTGTAAGTAATTATCCGGAAAGCAGGTACAGGCGGGACAGCGAATTATTGATTTCCCTGATCAATGAGATTTCAACCAGAGATAATAAAGTAAACACGCAACGCAGACAGATAGATAGTCTCGAACAAAAGATAGAAGAAATCGAAAAGAAGTTAGTGCTGATGAAAGAAGTTGATATGAACTTGAAGCAAAAGAAAAAAACATTTCCTTAAAGATTATTTATTAAGTTACAGTTTCAAAAATTTAGTGTACGGGAATTTGTAATTTAAAGAATCCTGAGCGGCACAGTAAAGCGGCGAGCGGTATGATAATAAGGTTGTGAGGCCTGTAATGAATAGACTTCTTATTGTGGATGATGATGTAAATATTTTAAAAGTATTGAAAATGAGACTCGAATCTGAAGGCTATCAGGTGGAAACAGCATCTGATATTGCTCACGCCAAAGATCTGGCGATGAAAAATGAATATGAACTGGCCATTCTCGATATGAAATTTTCCGGTGGCAGCGGAATTGAACTTATGAAAAACATTCATGAGATTAATCGAGATCTTCCGATCATCATCCTGACTGCTTATGGAACGATTGAAAGTGCCGTTGAGGCTATGAAAGAGGGAGCTTATATATATCTGACCAAGCCCTTCGATCACCGGGAACTTATATTACAGATTAAAAACGGCATTGAGAAATCCAACCTTTCCCGCGAGGTCAAAAGACTGAGAAGTATTATCAATCAAAGTCATAATATCCAAAATATAATCGGCTGCAGTGAAGCAATGAAACAGGTATTCGATGTAACGGCTATGGCGGCCCAGTCCAATTCCAATGTATTTATCAGCGGCGAGAGCGGCACAGGAAAAGGGATGATTGCCCGTTCGTTGCATCAGTTGAGTGAAAGGAAGGACAAGCCTTTTGTTTCCCTTAATTGTGCGGCAATTCCGGAAAACCTGCTCGAGAGCGAGCTTTTTGGTTTTGAAAAAGGTGCCTTCACCGGAGCCGTCAACAATAAAAAGGGTCTTTTCTTGCAGGCGGACAAGGGCATGATTTTTCTGGATGAAGTATCGGAGATTCCTTTGCCTATGCAGGGTAAACTTCTTAAAGCGCTTGAGGAAAAAGAGTTTTATCCGCTTGGAGCTCAAAAATCAGTCCAGGTAGATATTCGCATTGTTTCCGCCTCCAATAAGAATATAGAAAAAGAAGTAGAGGAGGGCGGCTTCCGCAGTGATCTTTTTTACCGGATACATGTGATTCCCATCAGAATGCCACCCTTGAGAGAACGTAGGGAGGACATTCCTCTTCTGGTTGGGCATTTTCTGGAAAAGTGCGCGGTGAAAATGAATAAACAAATCAAAAACATTACGCCGCAGGCACTGAAAAAGCTCATGGTTCATTCCTGGCCCGGCAATGTCCGGGAATTGGAAAATGTTATCGAATTTGCAGTCGTAATGGCCAGAGAAGACGTGATTAATGAAGATATGCTGGTGATAACAAACCAGAAAACCGATGAAAGCGCCTTTCGATCATTCAGGGAATCCAAACATGATTTTGAGTACAACTATCTTGTTGAACTGATGAAAATCAGCAAAGGCAATGTCAGCCAGGCAGCCAAACTATCCGGAAAGTATCGGGCCGATCTCTATGCTTTACTGGAAAAGTATAACTTGAACCCTCTGAAATTTCGTCAAAAGTGAAGGTAAATCCATCCACCGTATATTTGCAGCATTGACAGCATATTCCCTTGCTTGAGCTTTAATAGCTGTAGGGTAAACAATACAGATTGATTTACTTTTTGCAGCTCTATTCTTGAGCTAAAAACCAAATTATTTAATAATAACAATACAATACAATCATTTGACCTCCTCTGGCACATCCTTTGCTCTACTCCAGCATTAAAAAGGATAATTGAGAAAGAGGAGGTTGAAATATGAAAAGCTATGATACCGGATCTTGGTGCCGGATGGATAAATATAAATTTCTGATAGTTATTTTCAGTATAATGGCGGTTGTTTCTATGGGTGATGTATCTTTTGCTGTGGATAAATTACCTAAATATCAAATTGTTGCCGTTAATGATAAAGCATATCTTTTAGATGTGACAACAGGTTTTATCTGGATACTGACATATCGCACCATAGCGACAGGAAGAGAACCTGTCGCCATACCTTACAAATTCATTAAAATTTCTCCGGTAAATCAGAAAGATTTTATTGTGGAAACGGAGCAAGGTGTTTCCCTGCTACCCAATGGAGTGCAATAGCGGGCAATTAAGATTTATGATGCAGCATATTTTCAAGAAAAAAAAAGCGCAGAAGATAGTCTCGGTAATTTGAGGTTGGAAAAAAATATCTATTGGAACGGACAGGAGAATGTCATGAAATTGTTGATTGTCGATGATTGTGTGGATATCGTCAACATTTTATCTTCTTTACTGGGGTTTTCAGGTCATCAAATACAAAAAGCGCAAAACGGTATCGAAGCTTTGGAATTATTGAGAAATAACTCCTATGAAGTGGTGATTACCGATGCTGAAATGCCCGGAATGGGCGGGGTGGAGTTATGCAGGTTCATAAAATCAGATTTTCCCGATCTTTACATTATCGGTATAAGCGGTTCTTTTCGCTCTTTGCAGGAACTCAAAGCCGCCGGTGCCGATATTTGTTTCCCGAAACCATTCCATATTGACGCAATTGAAAAAGCTATTGAAGACAGGATGCTCTCTTTGTCACTTGATCGTTATTTGCCGGTTGTTTCCAATGATTCTGGCCGGCTGATTGGAACCGGCCGGCAATCTTTTAACGGTCATTTATTCTAAGAGGATTCCGGGAATAAGCGGGGCAGTTGCAGGGCAGGATGTAAGAACGGGAATTGAAATGCCGGAAGCGGGAACGTTCACAATTCCGGGAAGCAGGATCACGTAAAAATCAGATGATCAATTGAAATCAGGTCCGACTGTATGAACGAGTGCAAAAGATGATTTATGTTTCATGCAAAATACCCCCCCCAATTGTTATGCTTTGGCCGTTCCTGAAAGGAGAGGGGAGGACTTATTGATTCGCCGGTATTTCTTTTTGCTTCTTGCTGCTGTCCTGATCTTTCGTCTCGGCTATATGTACTTTGATGTGGATAGGAGACTCTCCGGGGTTGATGGCAAATCGCCGTCAATCTTTTACGGGTGTTCCAAGGAAATCCGCAAGGGTGATCACCTTGGGAATATCCGTTTTACCGAGCGGCTGCACAGGCTATCCTATAAGAAAGTTATGGGAATGCCATTCAGTCGAGGAACCTTTTCCGAAGACGGGGAACATATCCGGGTGTTCCTCCGCAGCCAGGGAAACAAAAAGTTCTATCCGGAAAACGGACCTGTGGACATTATGGTTCGGGATAGCCGGATTGTGTCGATAGTTTCATCCAAGGGGGTTCAGTTGGAAACGATTCATCTGGAACCGGAGGAGATCGGACGTATTGTCGGTCCAAAGATGGAATCCCGGCATCCGGTTGCTCTTTCCTCAATATCCCCTTACCTGCAAAATGCCGTAATCGCATCGGAAGATTCCCGCTTTTATTCGCATATTGGGATTGATCTTTTCGCAATTGGCCGGGCGTTGTTTGTAAACCTAAAGGAACAGCGGTTTGCCCAGGGCGCCTCCACCATCACTCAACAACTTGCAAAGAACTTTTTCCTTACACCCCACAAGACCATCGGGCGTAAACTGCGTGAGGTGGAATTGTCACTTATTCTGGAATTACGGTACTCGAAAAAGCAGATATTGGAAATGTATCTGAACAAGATTTACCTGGGACAGGATGGCTTCCAAGGGATTTATGGTATTGAAGAGGCGTCGCTATTCTATTTTTCAAAGCAAGCTAAAGACATCTCTCTGGAAGAAGCGGCAATGCTTGCAGGAATTATTCATTCTCCGAACAGATATTCTTTTTTTAAGGATATTAAGTCTGCAAAGGAAAGACGCAACGAAGTCCTGTCCAGAATGCAGAAACTGGCGATGATCCGGGAAGACGAGTTTCTCAGGGCATCAAATGAACCGGTGCGGATTCGCCCGGCCGGAACCACTGTTCACCAGACATCATACTTCGTCGACTACGTACGGAGGATTACTCAAGAAGAACCGGGAGGTGAAAAATTACATCAAAAGGGATATCGTTACTATACCACTATTGATCCTGTTTTGCAGGCAGCTGCTGAAACTGCAATCAACAAAGGGCTTAAAGAAATCGAAAAAACAGCTCTTCCCGCCGGGGAACCGCTGCAGGCCGCATTAGTGGCGGTTGACCCGCAAAAAGGTGAGATAAAGGCCATGATCGGCGGGCGCAATTACGGGCAAACACAGTTCAACAGAGCGGTAGATGCAAGACGTCAGTCGGGAAGCGCTTTCAAACCTTTTGTTCTTCTTTCAGCACTTTCGTCGTCGTTACAGGGGAAGGGAGATAAAACACTCTCTTCAATCATTTCCGGCGAGGCTGTATCGATACCTTCTCCTGAAGGAATGTGGAATCCGCTGAATTTTGAAAATAGAGTGTACGGAAATATTACAATCCGGAAAGCAATCGAGGATTCTGTAAATACTGCCACCGTAAGATTGGCAAACGATATCGGATTTACGGAAGTGCTTAAAACGGCCCGGTTAGCCGGTATTTCCAGCCCGCTTTTACCTGTTCCTTCAATGATACTGGGTAGCTTTGAGGTGACTCCTATGGAGCTTGCCTATGCTTATACTACTATAGCATCGGGTGGTATTCGTTTTGAACCATTTCCGCTCCTTTCAGTTACTACGGCCGAAGGAGAAACTGTAATAGACAGAACGATTCATAAAAAACGGGTATTCACTCCGCAAGTGGCCTACCTTACAGGTTATGCAATGCAAGGGGTGCTTGAGCGCGGCACGGCAAAGGCGTCGGGAAAACTGGGGATTTATTTTCCGGCCTCGGGAAAAACAGGAACAACCAATAATAACCGTGACTCCTGGTTTGTGGGTTATACCTCCTCCGTGGTCTGTGCCGTATGGGTAGGATATGATTCCGGAGCGAATACGGGATTAAGCGGAGCGGGAGGAGCGCTGCGCATCTGGGCGCGCTTTATGCGATCCTTCTATCCTCAATCCGGACCTCCTTCGATGATCCCGCCGGAGGGAATAGAAACGGCATTAATCGATCCCGAAACAGGGTATCTGGCCACAGCATTCTGTCGGCAGGTATTGCCGGAGGCTTACCTGTCGGGAACAGCTCCGAAAGAAACATGTCCTCTCCATTCCGGAAATCCCGTTGCAGATACTATTCGCAATAAGATGCGCAGTGTCGGGGAGTTCTTCCGCAGCTTGTTTCAATAAAAAGCCCCCCTGAAGTCATATTTCAGGGAGGCTTTGCTTGGAAAACTTATCCAGGTCGGATCGGCGGCAATTTAGCGAGCCTTGTGTGATCCAATATCAATCCTTTACATAGTTTCGAAAATTTGTTTCAAATCACTCCTCTTTGGCATCACCGCGACTCAATACTACTCTCCAGGGATCAACTTCTTCCCGAAGTACCCGCAGCTCCTCTTCAGTCGGTTCCTTTTCCGTAGTGATATTTTCATGAAAGAGTAATTCAAATCCGGTTTCTTGAATCACTTTTTCCACCGTTACGCCCGGCAGCAGCGATTTCAGCCTCATCCGTTTACTTAACGGTTCGAAATCAAGAACACAAAGTTCTGTAAAGACCATGTAAGGGCCTGCATCCGGAGCAAGACCGGCTCTTTCCCGTCCACCGGGACCATCCAGATAACCGGGAGTGGTAATGTAGTAAGGTTTTTCCACAAACCTGTTTCTGTTATGGTTCATGATAATGAATGTCTGCCAGGCAAAGGATGCGGCCTCGTTGGCTCCGCCGCTTCCGGGAAGCCTTGTTTTGGGATGATAATAGTCGTCGCCGATCAGCGTGGAATTCAGATTACCGTATTTATCAATCTGTGCCCCGCCCAGAAAAGCATAACTTGCAATACCCTGCTGCAGCATTTCAAATGCGGCCGGCATGCTGGCACAATATGTGGCATGATAAGTTGTCCGTGAATCAGCCACTGAAAGCGGCAGCATGGAAGCTTCGGGGGCAACACCGCCGGCTTCGAAAATAAGAACCAGATTCGGTGAATGGATCCGTTTGGCCAAGGCGGCTGCCAGCATGGGAATACCTGTTCCGGCGAAAACAACTTTGCCGTCTTCGAGATAACGGGAGGCGATTGATGCCATAAATTCGATGTGATTATATTTGAGCTTACTCATAGTGGTTATTTCCTCCCTTCCATATGTTCAATTTTGCGTAATTCTTCAATACGCTTTTTGCCGCCGCACTTTTTCATGAATTCTTTGAAATCTTTAGTTCCGAAAACGTAATCGTTATAATATTTCTTCAGACTTTCACCGGAACGATCCCCGGCGGCTTTGGCATAAGCCTTTAAGTGGTCAAGATCCAGATAGTAAAGGCCAGGCATATTGGTCGGATAGGCACCGTTGGGCACTTCCACAACGGCGTCAACATAAAATTGGGGAATGACTGTTTTTGATCCGTCTTTACGAATTTCTTTCGTATCGACAATTTTTTCGGTTGTAATAATCAGATTTTTTGCCGAGCGTGCTTTGTCATAGTCTTCATTCAGCATGCCGTCGATCTGACAGTTGCCGTATTTATCCGCACGATGCACATGTATGCAGCATGTATCACAGAAAATAGCAGGGACGAGAACAACCTTGATTCCTGTAAATGGACATTCAATCTGCTTGGCGGCGCTGTATTTGAAGGAATCGGTTCCGGCAAGACTTCTTACCGGTAAAAAAGGCAATCCCATAGCTGCTGCCTTGTGGCGCCAAGCCATGGTTCCATTAGTCCATTCCGAGATTTTGAGCTCTCCGGTTTTTAACTTGTTTTGGACTAATGTCCTTGCATACAAAGGTATTCCCAGCATTTCGAGACCAAGTATATAACCAATATCCAGCTTTACTATCCGGTCATTGTCCAGCAGAAAATCCCCGTCTAAATTTCTCGTTCCCGAAGCCATACCTAAATTGCGGAAGCCCTGCCTTAATACTTCATGAACGAAAGCTATAGGCAAACGAACAATCCGCCAATCGATATATAGTAACCGTCTTTCATAAAACGTTTGACAGCTTCCTTTATATCCATGCGTTTGTCATCGTTCACTTTAGCGACTTTTGCCCGCATATGCTTGCGAAAGTCATCCGGTGTAATTTTGGAAAAAATTTCACCTTTCCCCTGATTAATAATCTCCATCCTTGTTCACCTCCAAAAACCCTCTATCGTTTTGTTCCCTTTGAAAATTTTCCTTTACTTTATGGACCATCCGCGATCAATTCGAAAATGAACTGAAATCTATTTTGGTCAGCAGAAAGGCGTATGCTCCCAAAAATGGGAGTTATATAAACTTATTTGGTTTTTTTGTAAAGCGCGAATCTGTTGGGTGGGGCTGTT
>MVRV01000153.1 GCA_002068015.1 Smithella sp. PtaU1.Bin162 | reverse complement strand
TGTCGACGTTTCACCGACTACGATTTCCAACATAACCGACAAAGTGATGTCTTTGGCTGCGGAGTGGCAATCCCGGTCATTGTCAGCCGTTTATGCCATCGTTTTCTTTGACGCCATCCACTATCATGTTCGTCAGGAAGGGAAAGTTGTTAATAAAGCCGCCTATACATGCCTGGGGGTTGATTTAAAAGGACGCAAGGATGTTTTAGGCCTATGGGTTGGCGAAGGCGCCCATTATTGGCTGGGGATCATGAATGAATTAAAGAACCGGGTATTGAAGATATTTTGATTGCCTGCGTTGATGGTTTGAAAGGATTTCCGGAGGCGATTAGCAGCGCTTTTCCCCAGACAGAAATACAACTCTGCATTGTGCATATGATCCGCAATTCACTCAAGTATGTTGGGTCAAAATATCAGAAAGAATTTATCGCCGATCTGAAAACGGTTTATAAAGCACCCGGTGAGGACAAGGCTTCTTTTGAACTGGATAAACTGATTGCCAAATGGGGCCCAAAATATCCTCTGGCAGTGAACCAGTGGAAAAACCACTGGAGCCATGTAGCGACTTTTTTCAAATATCCCGAACATATCCGAAAACTTATTTATACGACAAATGCCCTGGAAGGTTTGCACCGACAGTTGCGCAAAGTTACAAAAAACCGGACTATTTTTCCTACTGATGAAGCGCTGACAAAAATATTATATCTGGCGATTCAGGATGTCATGAAAAAATGGACAATGCCCTTGGTCAACTGGGCTTTGACAATTTCGCAGCTGGCTGTTATGTATGAAGGCCGCTTCAATTTGGCGGCGATATGAAAATCCCATTTACACAGATTAGTTTACAGTCTCTATTCTGTTAACAAAAATATCTGCTGAAGATAGTTGAAATTCGATGTCTTCTTTTTCTTGCTCTCCCTTTTTTATACATAATCGACATTGTACAACATCGCAGTCCATTCTGATAATGATGTTTCAGTATTGCAGAGGCAATGCATCCTATATGAGTTACGGTCGTCCACTGACTATCTAAAATCTGTTTTTTTATCCATGAAGCAACACAATCCATTCACTAAGTATCTATAAAACATTATTTAGTGCATTTGTGATTGAGAAGCAAATCAGAAAAATATCAATCAGAGCGGTATATCTGTCTCATAATAGTCCATGATACTGTCTTCTAATGGTACAGAGAAACAGTCTGCTATGATTTAATAATTTGGCAGAATTCCTTTTTTTGTTGTTGTAAAACCTTTGCGTTCTAGAAGAGCATTTACTCAAGCAATTGTAAATACGGCTAATTGCACTATTGGCATAGTAAAGCAATGCATTCCTTATTAGATCAACTATGATTTATTGCCTTTATGGCACAGTGATTGCTCTATTATTGAATCAGTTTAGGTTTTAACTGAAGTAATGCGGGAATAAAAAAATATAACGATATCTGAATCAGACTTTTAAAAGGAGAAAAACAATATGGCAAAGATTATGACAATAAAAAAACCGTTGGGAACCGCTAATGATTATAGGCAGAGCCTGCGCGATATGAAAACGGCAATATGGGCATTCGGAGAGAAAATTACCAATGTTCCGGATCATCCTTTGTTTATTCCTCATGTGAACGCTGTGGCGAAAACTTATGAAGTGAACAATCCGGCCACTTCCCATCTGACAGGAAAGACAATTAATCGGTTTAATCATATTCATCAGAGCGTTGATGATCTGGTAAAAAAAGTAAAGTTTCTGCGAACCATAAATCAGTTGACCGCTTGCTGTATTCAACGTTGTGCCGGCCAGGATGCGCTCAACGCCACTTATGTTGTTACTTATGAAATAGACCAAAAATATGGAACAAATTATCACGAGCGCTTTAAAAAATTTATGACTTATCTGCAAGAATACAACCTTGTTACTATAGGTGCGATGACGGACGTAAAGGGTGATCGCAGTAAAAAACCTAACCAGCAGGCCGATCCTGATTTGTTTGTCCATGTTGTGGAAGAAAGAAAAGACGGTGTTGTTGTCCGCGGTGCCAAAGCACATTTAACCGGTGTGTCCGGTGCGCACCAGGTAATAGTATTTATGCGCGAGGATTCCAAAGATTATTCCATCGTGTTTTCTTGCCCCGTTAATACTCCGGGCATCACATATATTTTTGGACGTCAGTCCAATGATACACGCAAGTTGGAAAAAGGTGACATCGATAAAGGAAATGCCGAATTTGCCTGTGTCGGTGGGGAGTGTGTGGCGATATTCGATAACGTGTTCATTCCATGGGAAGATGTTTTTATGTATAAGGAATATGATTTTGCCGGCATGTTCGTAGAAGCTTTTGCTTCAGCCCACCGTCAGAATTACGGTGCCTGTAAAGGAGGTATCGCTGATGTGCTTCTCGGGGCGACTTACGGTATAATAAAAGCCAACGGCCTGACTAACGCCTCGCATATAAGAGATAAGGTCGCCGATATGATCAATATGACGGAAACGCTGTATGCCGGTTCTCTGGCTTGTTCCTATGAAGGCCATAAGACACCATCCGGTGCCTTTGTGGCTGATACCATGCTGGCTAATATTACCAAACACAATACTACGAAATTTGTGTATGAATTGAATCGCCTGTCTCATGATATTTGCGGTGGTCTTCTGGCTACACTGCCATCAGAAGCTGATCTCAGACATCCGGAGATCGGGCCGAAATTGGAAAAGGCATTGGCTGGTGCAGCCGGAATTACAGCAGAAGAAAAAATGCGCCTGTTGCGCCTTGTGGACAATATCTCCGGCGGTACCGCCTGTGTTGAAGCCATGCACGGAGCAGGTCCCCCGCAGTCCCAGCGCATAATGATGCTGCGTGACGCCAAACTGGAGGGAAAACTCAAGCTGGCTGAAAAACTGGCCGGAATAAAAAAGGATAAGAAATAATTTATACGATGTTCTTAACAGTGTTAATTAATATTAGCAGGAAGTCATATGGTCGTACGTGGAGAAAGGCGGTTTTGACGGCCGTATAAAGAGAAAAGGATGACTTATGAATGTAACTGATATCAAAAGACCTTATGAAGGCTTGAAGGTGTTGGACTTCGGGAGAGTGCTTGTCGTTCCCTACCTTGCTCAGTTGCTCTGCGATTTGGGAGCGACTGTGTACAAAGTGGAACAAATCGGCAGAGGTGCCGATGAACGATATCTGGAACCGATTCACAAAAACCAAAGCGGTTATTTCATGATGTTGAACCGGGGCAAAAAATCCATAGCAATAGACCTGAAGAAACCGGAGGCGGTTGCTATTATCAAGGAACTGGTAAAAAAGATGGATGTTGTGATCCAGAATTTCAAGCCCGGTGTTATGGAAAAATTGGGCCTCGGTTATGCTGAGTTGAAAAAAGTAAATCCGCAAATCATCATGATTTCAGTGTCGATTTTCGGCAGCAAGGGACCGAAATCACAAGTTCCCGGATATGATATCATTGGTCAGGCGACCAGCGGCCTGATGTGGTTTACCGGTTATGAGGATGGTCCTCCAATGCGTTCCGGAACATCGATAGGCGATGTGAATTGCGGAGTTCATGCAGGTACAGCCCTAGGTGCTGCTTTATGGCATCGGATGAAAACAGGGGAGGGATCACATATCGATATGTCCCTGAGAGATTGTCTGTCTTCCGTTTTGGAAACAATGATTGTGCGTTATACAATGACGGATGGAAAAGACAATCCCATAAGAACAGGCAACCAGCATGCAACAATGGCTCCCTACGGGGTATTTCAAGGGCCGGAGAATGCTTATTTTGCTCTTGGCGCCCTTAACCCGGGACTGTGGGGTCGGCTCTGCAAACTTTTCGGCCATCCGGAACTTGCCGATAATGAAGATTTTAAGGATGCAGGTTTCCGGGCAAGGAATATCAAGTGGACGGTCAAATTCGTCGAAGATGGTCTGAAAAGTTTGGGGACTGTTGAAGATGTCCTGTCTAAAATGGCCGAATACAGCATTCCCTGTGCTAAGGTATTGGATATAGGGGAAGTGTTGCGTGATGAACAATTCCTCTTCAGAGATATGCTTGTTGAGGTTGATGATCCTATATTCGGTCCCGTAAAACTGCCCGGGACACCGATAAAATTTGATGCACTGCATACTGGACCGCAAGGTTCTCCTCCCAAACTTGGAGAGCATACGGAAGAAATACTGTGTGCCGAACTTAATTATAGCAAGGAACGTATTAACGATCTTGTGTCGGCAGGTGTGCTGGGCCGGGAAACAATCATTAAATATAATAACAAAAAATAAGAAGAGGTGAAAATGACATGACCTACAATAATTTATTATTCGAATCCGGTGAAGGGATTGCCACAGTTACTTTCAATAGGCCGAAGGCCCTTAATGCTATGAATCCGGAAACGGCGAGGGAATTAAAGGATGTCATAACGAAATGTATTAATGATGAAAATATAAAGGTTGTCATATTGACCGGTGCCGGAGACAAGGCTTTTGTAGCCGGCGCTGATATAGTCACAATGCAGAATAATCAACCTTCTCAATCTCTGCCTTTCATGGAACAGGGACATGAAGTGATGAGGCTTATTGAAACCATGCCCAAGATCGCCATTGCGGCCGTCAACGGATTTGCCCTCGGCGGAGGAACGGAAATATCTCTGGCCTGTGATATCCGGTTTGCTTCCGAAAATGCGAAGTTCGGCCTTCCGGAAATACTCCTTGGTATTATTCCCGGTTGGGGTGGAACACAGCGACTGCCGCGTCTTGTGGGGATGGGTATTGCCAAAGAGATGATCCTCAGCGGAACGCAAATCGATGCAAAAAGGGCCTATGAGATAGGCTTGGTGAATAGAGTCTGTCCGGCCGCTGAACTTCTTGCCGAGGTCAGGAAATTTGCCCTGAAACTCGTTTCCCTGCCGCCGTTTGCCGTCAAAATGGCCAAGTATTCCATGAATTTCGGCTATGACCTTGCTTTGGATAACGCCACTAGGCTGGAAATACAGTGTTGTGCCCAGTGTTTCAGCACAAAAGACCAGAAAGAAGGAATGAAGGCATTTTTGGAGAAAAGAAAAGCTGTTTTTGTGGGCCAGTAATTTGAACAAAGAGATGTCTGCCGCAGACAAGAGTTAGTAAAGATTGCAGTAAAAATGGAGATGGATGATATGAATTCGACAGTTTTAATTGAAACTAAAGGGCACGTCTTTGAAATCAAAATGAATTTACCAGGCACAATGAATTCTCTGGAAAAGAATTTACGAACGGATCTCAAGAACGCTCTCCGACAATTTCGTGATAGCACTGAAGGACGTGTGGCCATATTAACCGGTCAGGGTAAAGCTTTTTGCTCCGGCGGAAGTCTTTTGGAACTTAAGGACGGTCTGGATGCCTCAGCAGCTGTAAATTACATGCAGGATGCCAATGAAATTATAAAACTCATTGTCGGATGCGGGAAACCGATTATTGCTGCTGTTAACGGAGCTGCGGTAGGTGCAGGATTCAACATTGCTCTGGCCTGCGATATGGTTGTTGCATCCACTAATGCTGTCTTCGGCCAGGCCTTTGCAAAAGTGGGGCTGGTTCCTGATCTGGGAGGTTTATATTTTCTGCCGAGGGTTGTGGGAATGCACCGCGCCAAAGAACTTATTCTGACGGCAAGGATGGTTAAAGCGGAAGAGGCTTTGCAGATGGGTATTGTAAACAGATTGATGACTCCGGAAGAACTGGAAACGCGTGTTCTCAACATGGCTAAAGATATTGCTGAAGGACCGGCGGTTGCCTACGGCCTGGGGAAAATAATTCTTGCGAAAACATGGGAAAACAATCTGGACGATGTATTGCAGTATGAGGCTTTTGCGCAGGCATTATGCATGCAGACGGCTGATCACAAAGAAGGGGTAAAGGCTTTCTATGAAAAAAGAAAACCGGAATTTAATGGAAAATAATATATCGGTTTAGGAAGATTATCCGGTTTACCTTATGTATAACAGGCCACCATTATTTATGGCGAAGGCGTCTGGGAAATAGATTTAAGGAGAAAAGGAGACTTTAAAATGAAAGATGTTGTTATTGTTTCAGCATGTCGTACGGCGGTGGGTAGCTTTGGAGGAACCCTGCGCAACTCCAATTTGGTGGAAATAGGAAAAGTTGTCATGAAAGAAGCAGTCAAACGTGCCGGGATAGATCCTGCTATTATCGGTGATGTCCGTTTTGGTTGCTGCCGGGAAATATCGGATGCATTGAACGTAACCAGAGAGTCGGCATTGCTTGCCGGCATACCGGAAGCTGTTCCTGCCGTAACTGTCAACCGGGTTTGTATCTCCGGGATGGAAGCTGCAATTTCCGGAATGGCCTTAATCAAAGCGGGATTCATGGATGTGGTGTTGGCAGGCGGAATGGAGCATATGTCGAGCATGGCTTATGAAGTGCCAGCGGCACGCTGGGGTGCTCGTCTGCAGGACAATCTTTTAGTGGACTCGTGTGTACACATACTTCAAGCCGGATCCGTTTTTATTCCCGGTGCCGAAGCCGGTCCCGTCAAAGACGGAGAGATTGTCGAGCGTTTTAAAGGAAAACCATACCATATGGGTGTAACAGCTGAACTAGTTGCCTACAAACACAAACTTACCCGGGAGGAAATCGATGAAGTGGCCTTAAGAAGCCACAATAATGTGGAACGGGCAACAATTGAAGGTGATTTCAAAGAGGAAATCGTTCCCGTAGAAATTCCTACAAAAAAGGGTAATCCACCGAAAATATTCGATAAGGACGAGCATTTTCGCCCCGGTCTCACAATGGCGGATCTGGCGAAATTGCCACCGGCATTTGTTCCCAAAATCGGTAAAGTGACAGCAGGAAACGCCGCCGGTATAAACGACGGTGCGAGTGCCATGGTAATCATGTCTGCTGAAAAAGCCAAAGAACTAAGGATTAAACCAATTGCCAGAATCAAGGCTGTAGGCTACGGTGGCTGTCATCCTTCTGTGATGGGATTAAGCCCGGTCCCTGCGGTCAATGACCTTCTGAAGAAATCCGGTTTTAAACTTTCAGATTTTGAATTGATCGAACTTAACGAAGCCTTTGCCGCCCAATATCTGGGCTGTGAAAGAGAATTGGGGCTCAATCGAGAGATCACCAATGTCAACGGTTCCGGTGTCGGAATGGGTCATCCTGTAGGCTCCACCGGTTGCCGGCTTATGGTAACGCTAATTCATGCTATGAAGAAACGCGGCAAGACTCTTGGGCTGGCCACGCTTTGCGGCGGAGGTGGTGTATCCATGGCAACGGTTTTAGAAATGCTGTAAGGTTTTTTTATAAAACTATATTAAAAAATACGATACTCTTTTTTGCCGGAATTAGGCAAAACGGCAGTATGCTGATACGGCAATGTATTACCATGCTGCCGTCGTTTAAAAAGGGGAGAAAGTTATTTGGTGGTATTATTATTTGTGAAAGAAGCAGAGAATAATTGTTTATTCGGATTAATTTAAGGAGGGCTAACAGTGTATTTTTCCGAGCGGACAAGCGATGCATCGGCGGCATTGACGAAGAAGTGGGAGGTGGAAGTCGTAAAATCCCTGCAGAGCAACCCGGATCAGAAGGAGCGTTTTTCGACAGTATCGGATCTGGAGATAAAGCGTCTTTATACGCCGGAAGATGTTGCGCACACGAATTTCAGCGCAGATATCGGCGTACCGGGGGAGTATCCGTATTTGCGGGGGAACCAGGTAACGGGTTATCGGGGCCGCTACTGGACATTCCGGATGTTTTCGGGGATGGGGAGCGCCAAAGATACCAACGAGCGGTGGCATCTGTTATTGCAGCGCGGCCAGACGGGACTGAGCACGGCTTTTGATTTTCCGACGCTGATGGGCTACGACAGCGATTCCCCCAAAGCATTGGGCGAAGTGGGCAAATGCGGGGTAGCGATCGACAGCCTGGAAGACTTTCTGGTTTTGATCGAAGGGATACCCTTGGATCAGGTCACCACCTCCATGACGATCAATCCTCCGGCCACGGTATTGTGGGCGATGTACTGTGCGGCGGCGGAGATCAAGGGAGTGCCGCTGGGCAAAATCGGAGGCACCATCCAAAACGACATGCTCAAGGAATTCATAGCGCAGAAGACCTTTATGTGCCCGCCGGAGCCGTCGGTGAAACTGATCAGCGACACGGTGGAATTCGGGACGAAATACGTTCCACGGTGGAACACAATCAGCATCAGCGGTTACCATATCCGGGAGGCGGGCTCCACGGCGGTACAGGAGCTGGCCTTTACCCTGCGCGACGGGATAGAGTACGTAGAAGACGTAATCAAGAGGAAGGGCTTAAGCGTAGATGACTTTGCCCCGCGTCTGTCTTTTTTCTTCAATTCGCACATCGATTTTTTTGAAGAGATCTGCAAGATGCGGGCGGCACGGCGGATGTGGGCCAAGATTATGAAGGAGCGCTTCGGCGCGAAAAACCCCCGTTCGTGGTGGCTGAGGTTCCATACCCAGACGGCAGGCTGCTCTCTGACGGCCCAGCAGCCGTATAACAATGTTATCCGGACGACCACGGAAGCGCTGGCGGCAGTATTGGGAGGCACGCAGTCGCTGCATACCAATTCGCTGGACGAGGTATTATGTTTACCCTCGGAGCACGCCGTGGAAATCGCCCTGCGCACCCAGCAGATCATTGCCGAAGAAACGGGAGTGGCCAATACCATCGATCCTCTGGCCGGGTCGTACTTTGTGGAAGCGCTGACCAACGAGATGGAAGCCAAAGCGTGGGAATACATAGAGAAGATAGACGAGATGGGGGGGATGGTAGCGGCTCTCGAGAAAGGATTTCCGCAGATGGAGATAGCGGAAGCGGCGTATCATTTTCAAAGACAAATCGACAGCAAAGAAAAGATCATGGTAGGGGTGAACAAATACGTCACCGAAGCCGATCATCCGGTGCCCTTGGTGGATATCGACGAGCAGGTATCGGCCCAGCAGATCAAAAGGCTTAAAGCATTGAAACGCAAGCGGGATAACCGGGCCGTAATACAAAGCTTAAACGACATCAAGACTGCCTGCAAGAAGGGAGAAAACGTCATGCCGTACTGTATCGCGGCGGTGAAGAACCTGGCCACGGAACAGGAGATTTGCGACGTTTACCGGGAGGTATACGGGGAGTACCGGGATCCAGGATTATATTAGAGCCGGCTGCTGAAAAAGGCTCATATGCGGCGTTACGCTTCGGCTCACGTACCTCTCAAAGTACGCTCCGCTGCTTGATCCTCGCGATGCCTTGCCACTGAACCTTCGCGTGCCCTTTGGGGTATTTGAGCAGCCTGTTTGTTAGTCGAACATAATGAAACGCAGATATTACAGAGGCAGAGCCATAATAAATTTAGGGAGAATGTATGACACAGAGAAAGATACGGGTAATGGTAGCCAAACCCGGTCTCGACGGTCATGACCGTGGAGCGCGGGTATTGGCGAGGTGTTTCCGCGATGCGGGATTCGAGGTGATCTATACGGGCTGCCACCAGACGCCGGAGCAGATCGTGGCGGCGGCCATCCAGGAAGACGTCGACCTGGTGGGATTAAGCTGCCTTTCGGGAGCGCACAAGGCGCTTTTTCCCCGGGTTGTGGAATTATTAAAGGAAAAGAATGCTGGCGATATCGCCGTTATGGGGGGAGGGATTATACCCGAGCAGGACTTTGAAGCTCTCTACGCTGCGGGGATCAAGGCTATTTTCACTCCCGGGGCGCCGCTGGAGAGCATAGTGGGCTGGATAAACGAAAACATCAAACCCCGGGCGTGAAGTTATGATGATGGAAGCGATAAAGAGAGGCGATATCCGGCAGGCCTCCCGTCTCATCCGGGATATAGAGGACAAACTGCCTGCGGCCAAAGCAAAGATCAAGGAACTTTATCCGCACACGGGACACTCCTTCATCATCGGCATAACGGGAGCCCCGGGAGCGGGGAAGAGCACCATAACGGACGCCCTGATTGCAGCATTGCGCCAAAAGCGGAAGAGAATCGGCGTATTGGCGGTAGACCCGACCAGTCCCTTCACGGGGGGCGCCATTTTAGGTGATAGAATCAGGATGCAGCGGCATGCCGAAGATGCGGACGTATTTGTGCGGTCTCTGGCCACCAGGGGAGCCTTAGGCGGTTTGTCCCAGGCCGTGGGAGAAGCAATTCATGTACTCGATGCGATGGGCAAAGACATCATCCTGGTCGAGACCGTAGGCATCGGACAGCAGGAAGTGGACATCATCAACCATGCCCACTGCGTATTGGTCGTTTTGGTTCCGGGGATGGGTGACGACATCCAGGCGATGAAAGCGGGGATCATGGAGATTGCTGATATTTTCGTCATCAACAAGGCCGACCGGGGGGGGGCCAAGCAACTGCAGACGGAATTAAAGGGACTTATCAATTCCACACCGGCGGCAGAGGGAGACTGGCGGCCGCCGGTAGTTATGGTCGGGAACGTTTACGAGCCGGTTGCCTTTAATGAGCAGATAGAGGAACTGGAGCAGAAGATCGAAGAATACTACACCTATTTGCAGCAAAGCGGGAAACTGGTGGAGCGGGTTTACCGGAAGATCCAGGTGGAGATCAACGATGCCCTGCGGGCGAATATCTTGGATCCGGTAATACAAAAGCTGCAAGTAAGCGGGGAGATGGGGGCTCTGGTAGAGCGGGTTAGAAACAGGGAAATCGACCCTTATACGGCGGCGG
>MVRV01000152.1 GCA_002068015.1 Smithella sp. PtaU1.Bin162 | reverse complement strand
GATTATTTCATCAAATACCATATTGATTATGTTTGTCATTATCGGGATATCAGCGTCCAATTTTCTAGTAACTATAGCGATTAATTCATTCTTATTCATGATCGTTATAACACCTTATTCTTCTTCATTATACCACTTAACGACTCTTGCTATGATAATAACAAACATTGTTATTATCACAAATCCAGATACTATTAGAAAGAAACATGCGATTGACCACCAAACTTTATACTCATATGTTTTTTACCACACTCATGACAAATTAAGTTCATTCAAACACCCCATTAATAATTCCCCTATCCCACCCGATCCTTGAATGATTGTAAGCCATGGCGTTGGCCGGGTCATTTTTCGGATCAACCTAGAGCGATGGATGAATGGCCGGAGGTTCGGCGGTCTCCGGCGAGAATCCTCAATTATAATTATATTGAGGATTCTCGTCAAACTTCATCCTTTAAACGTTTTAAAGTAATTGTCCTCTTCAACCGCTGATCTTGCCTCCGCTATTGTATCAAAAAATATTTTAATTTTCGTATTTTCAATCTTTCCCAAATCGATAAATTTTTTTACTTCAGCCCATTTTGAATCCGGTATATACAATTGGTGATTTCTGATGAAACATATCGTCCGGTTCTTTAATTTGTATTCTTGATAAGCATATTGTATCATTAGTCTAATCCTTTATAACATAACGATATATTTATTGTATCATGCCATTTTTTCATTGTCAACAATAAAAAAAATTATTTTTTGTATCATTATGACCATACCTGTGTCATAATGATACACTTTATCTAAACTGTATCATTATGACTCTAATGAAAATATTTAAAATATTTAGCGAAATATCTTGACAACATGAAGAAAATACTCTATACTTATATCATCAATGATGATTCAGGAGGAACTGATATGAACGATGAAAAGAAAAACAAGGTCCTTGAAATGAATGAAGACTACAACGGGGGAATTATTGTCAGACATTCAAACGGAAGATTCACCAATGCGGAAATTATTCGCAGGGCGGTTGAGAACAACACTCTTTCGGTGAAAAAGGTTATTGCGACAATAAAAAGGTACGGATATGATTCCGATTTTTTCTACAACAACCCCCGCCGGTACATCCTACTGACAATTCATAAAATGTTAGACATGGGCCAGGTAAAATTGATTGCATAGCGACGGGTCCGGGCAACTGCCCGGATTAAACGGCGGTCAGGTCCGAAGCCCCTGACAAAGGAGAAAATAAATTTTGAAAACATGGCCGGGCGTTGAAAACGCTGCGCCCGGCTAAAAAAATGTTTGACAAGTTGATATTTATATTGTAATATCAATTTATCAAAACGATCAATTTTTTGATCGTAACGATTTTATGAGGAGGCCATGTATGGCGAAGAAGACACCCGCCCAGGAGGCGACGTATGAGGACAAGGAGGCCGAGAAGAAGGCGAAAAAGCTCGAGGCCCTCCGCGAGTTGAACGAGAAGAAAAAGGCCGCGAAGTTGATGATTCGGACAAACATTGATGCAATCAAGGAAGCCCTCCAGGTCCTCGAAAACTACGACGAAATCACGGCCGCGATTCAGCGTGTGGCCGGTTCGGGTCAGCAGGGCAGAGCTCCCAGGATTCCCGGCGCAAGGAAGACCGCCACGCATAAAATCGTGGCGGATTTCATCGCGGAACAGGGCGGCCAGGTCAAGGAAGACGAAATCTGGACGAAATTTCACCTGGGCAGGACGGAAATGCGGAACGTCATCAAAAAATCCGTCAAAATGCCCGGGGAGGACCGGGTCTGGATTCGTTTCGAGATGGAAGACGAATTCAACGGGGTGTATTCAATCGTTTCGACCGGACCCGATATCCCGGACGGCTGGGATGGCCCCCTCCCCGTCGGAAACATCGACCTGGACGATTGAAAAATCGTTCAATGATCGAAGGCACCCGCCCTGGGTGCCTTTTTTATTGTACAAATTGTAAATGATCCTTGATAATATCTGGGCTCCAGTTCTATTATACCACCGATTGTAGAATTTGTCAATAATTATTTAGAAAATATTTCTAGTCAATTAATTTTATGAATTGATTCGTTGAACTAGTTCATCTAAATACTTTATTTATCATATTGTATGACAATTCCGTACTGTGTCGATCCAATGAAGGTCAAAAATCACGCTTCATATTGAAAATACGGGGGCTGTAAGACAGTTTTCCGGGGGCCCCGGCATTATGACCGGGGTGAGGTGTCAACGGCGCCGTCAATGAATAATGATACATATATGCATCATTATTTTTTTATTTGCACTTTGCCCGTCAACTCGCCGTCAATGAATAATGATACATATATGTGTATTTTTTTAAATATTGGCGGCATTGGCGGCACAATTTAAAATGGCCGTTTTTCGCTGTCTAAAAACTGTGTCACTATGAAGCAGTCCACTGTGTCAAAATGACACAGTTTTCAATAGAGCCACTTTTTTGGGCCTACAAGGAAATAGGTGTCAACGCTGTCAACGATTTCCCGAAAAGTATACATATATGTATATTATTCATTGACGGCATGATGGCGGCACTCGGAAATAATGATGCATATATGTATCATTTTTCTTGAGCGGCACATTGACACCTGGGAGAAATGACACAAACCGCTCAAAAATGACACAAATTAATTGACAATTGAAAATCGATGATGTACAATCATTAAGGGAAAATATAATGAGTAATGACAAATTGAGAAAGGTAAAGACTCAACCGACTGAAGAAGAATTGAAAGAACGTGAATCATATCTCAGGCAGAAAAAGGACATGATCCTTGACCATATATCCCTGGGCATAGATCGAGACCGGGCTATTCTCATGTCAGGACTTTCTACAGACGACATAACGTTAATCTCGAAAGACGATGAATTTGAGTATGAAATGAATAAGGCCGAGTATCAATCGGAATTATCATTGAGGAAGAAATACAAGGATACAGTAGACAGTGCTGCATTGGCCCGATATGATTACGCGGGAGTCAGAGGTCTATTGTTAGATTTACATCCTGATGCTTTCGGTGACAATCGAGACGAAACGCAAATACATATTTATATACCTGACAATGGGAGAAATAATCGTAAATGATTATTAAACCTCAACCAGGATTCCAAGAAGAATTTCTCAGTTCATCGGCCGATATAGTCATAGGAGGCGGTGCGGCCGGGGCGGGGAAATCTTATGCGTTATTGATCGAACCAATACGAAATATAAAGACAAAGAATTTTGGGGCAGTTATATTCAGACGTGAATCTACGCAAATATCAAGCGAAGGTGGATTATGGGATACTGCTCATGATTTATACATGCCTTTCAATCCGGACTTTGTTGAAAGCCCCAGGCATGTTGTAAAGTTTAAGAAATATAAGTCTAAAATAACATTTGCACACTTGCAACATGAAAAGCATGTTTACGGATGGGATGGTTCACAGATTGCTCTACTTGGATTTGATGAATTGCAGCACTTCTCAGAAAAACAATTTTGGTATATGTTCTCGAGGAATAGATCAGTTTGTGGTGTGCCCGCATATTGTAGGTGTACATGCAATCCGGATCCTGATTCTTTTTTACGTGATTTGTTATCCTGGTGGATTAACCAGGAAACTGGAGACCCGATCCTTGAACGATCCGGACTAATAAGATTTTTTGTAAGGATCGAAGGAAAAATAATCTGGGGCAAATCAAAAGAGGAATTAGAAAATAAATATAAAGGCGTTGATGCTAAATCGATAACATTTATCATGGGTACGCTAGAACAAAATAAAATTCTAATGGAAATGAACCCAGGATATAAAGCAAACATTGATTCACTATTAGATTATGAAAGAAGACGATTGATGGGAAACTGGTTTGCAAGGCCATCAGCCGGTGAACTATTCAAACGACAAGACTTTATTCCGATTGATGGTATAGATCGGGCGGATATAATGGGATCAATAAGGTACTGGGATCAAGCTGCAACTGAACCGAGTGAGTTAAATCCCGATCCTGACTGGACCGCTTCTGTATTAATGCATGAAATGTCTGACGGTTCATTTGTAATTGAGGATGCAGCGAGGACAAGACAGAATCCGGGCGGCGTAGAAAAGTTTATGGATCACTATAAAAAGATGGATGATCCTAACACCGTAATTGGCATTGAACAGGAACCGGGCAGCTCAGGAAAAATAGAATCGTACAATGTTAAAGAACGATATCCCGATAGAGTTGTAGAAACATTTCCGAAAACGGTAAATAAGTTAACATCATGGAAGCCATTATCTCGAGCAGTTGCCCGTGGAGAAATAAAGTTTATAAAGGGACCATGGAATCAAGATTTCTTCAATGAACTTGAAAATGTAACTGACGGCACACAAAAAGGACATGATGATTTTGCGGATGCGGCCGCAGGCGCATATAATTATTTTACGAGTTTCCTTGATTTCGGAGTGGGAGATTATAAATGAACGAGAAACAATTTTCTAAACTTCAGAAATCAGTACAAGCTATGCCCCTTGACGATAAAATCAAACTTGTTCAAGCAATGTCAGGAACTGAGGGAGTTACATTTGAAGTGGCAATGTCCTCACTCCTTGATGGAGAACCAATAAATAAAACAGGATATGATAGATTATATAAAACATATTCTTCACAGGTAATAAATACACATAAAAAATATAAAGGATTTTCGGATTATGGTTGTGCTCAGGTTCGTTGTATAGTTGACATACGAACAGCATTTATAAGCGCGGAAGGAATATCGATAATCCCCGGTTCTAAAATATCTAAAAAACAAATAGATTTTATTGACAACTTTATCAAGTTGAATAAACTTGATGCTGGTAGATTATTCGATATAGTCAGACAGACAGAAATGAACGGTTACTCTGTACCGTATTTAATTCCATCGAGGAAGGATGAGGATACTCCCAGAATTTTATTGTTTCCATTCAACGGGACTTCAACTATAAAACCTCATTATAGAATGGAACATGATACTTATAGTGTTGACCGAATAATGATAAAGAGTAGGGACTCGGGTGATTATCGGGAATCTTCAATAAAGACATTTGTATTTATACGCACCGGGGGAACGGCCGATGATCTTTACGATCTTACAACGAAAGTTGGATTAGTCCTTAATGAGTGTGATAATTACGATAAAGCAGTGAGAGACCTTCGTGTTCTTAATGCTAAATGTTCAAGAATAACTCCAACATGGGAAACTCAAGGTAAACAAGAAACTGATACCGTAGTAAAATGGTTGAAGGAAAATCATTGGAAAGTCGGTGATGGATTTGTAGGAACTGCTAAGTTTAAATATAACAGTTCTGACAATATGCCAGTAAAAAATCTACAAGATGAAATGGCCATCAACTCGAAGATAATTGCATCGACGACCGGGATACCCATTCATTGGATGGGATGGGTTGATTTAATGTCAAACAGAGCAACCGCAGAAGAATTGTATAATGTAATAAATAATGCAACGATAGAAGAAAGGACGATAATTTCAGACGGAATTAAATCGTTATTGATCCTTGCTCAAAAAATGCATATAAATTCTGGCGGTGAAAAAATAAACGAATTCTCAGACGATTTTAAAGTCGATCTTCCACTTATAGATCTTGGAAGATTTAAAGATATGGTCACCGCATATCATCAATTATACGAGGACGAAATAATTTCTCAGAAGTCATATATGAACGCTGTCCCAGGAATTGATCCCATATTTGAAGCGAAGCAAATTGAGGCAGAACGAAAAGCAAACGAGAAACTAATGGCTAAAAAAGTCGATATGAATAAAACATTAAACGGTGAAGAAGAAGACAAAGAAGAAACTGACCAGGAGGAAAAGGATGAATAAATACAGGATTCCCTTGAAAGTGTCAAATGTCAAGGGAGGACGGGTCTGGTGCGTAATTATGCAGCCGAACGTAAAAGAGAATATAATCAAGGTTGATTATATTCCCGAGGTAGAAAAAGACAAACCGGATTTTGCAATCAAAGGACAGATCACTATACGGTATGAGAGAATCAATCACAAAGAGGTGATTAAAAAAGTTACGAAATATATCGAAGATCTTTTTCTGAAGGAGATGTCCGATGAAGATAATAATTCAAGCGATGCAAACTCCGGAAATGACACCGGAGGAAATAAAGAAAATGTTGACTCCGGAGGAGATAAAATCGGCGAAGGGGAAAATGCTGGTCTCTTACACGATAGCGGAGGAAGGACAGAGTTACCCGAAAGTGATCGGGGCGGGAAATCAACCCATGACCTGGCCACGGGCGGTAATAAAGGAAATAGTCCGAAGGGTAAAACCGGGGACAAACCTGTACAGCGGACACAACAAGGATAATTCTACTTCTGGTCGTCCTTCGGTCGGGACGATAATAAAGACCTTTGCTAAGGACATAGGCGGGAAGCTTAGATCAATTGCTATTGCTTGCATGAATGAGGCTGACGCTGTTAAATATGACGTATGCAGCATTGAAGCAAATGTGACCACTATAGGAAGCGTGGTCAGCGACATTCTTCGGGTAACTGGACTTGCTGTTGGAAACAGTAAGTCAGATACACCTGCATTTGAAAACGCCAGGCGGATGGCTATGGTGCAGGCATTTACTAAACCGGGGGAACCGGAAAATAATAGGGAGGACCTTATGGGCACCGTAACATTGGAAGATCTTCGATCAGTTCCCATTTCTCTGATACGGGACGCAATCAGAGAAAGGCAAATGCATCCGAACCAGCTCTTCGATATCAAGGATATTGAAGAAGACAAGGAGTTCGGAAAGATCATCGTAAGGACAAAGGAGCTTGAAACTGAATTGGAGAACAGCAAGAAATTGCTGAAGGAAAATGAAGAAAAGCTCAATTTGACTACGAGGAAAGTTTCTGAGACTTCAGCGAAGGACATGTTGAAGAAACTCATGCCGGAGAAAATCACAGACATGCAGCGAGATTATATCAACCTGCGATTTAAACCGGAGGACATGAAGGAAATCAACGAGGAAACTGTGAAACAGTATATCGAAGATTCCAAAAAGGAATTCGCTGAGATGGCCAAGATATTCAAATCCAATACCACCAGCGAAGAAAATTCCGGTAGCCATAAAGAAGATAAGAACGCTGAATCACTCGAGGAAGCGTTCAACGAATTATAATAAGGAGAAGCATAAATGGCCAAATTCATTCTTATGTCTCCGAATTACATCGAGATTCTCGCGGAAGCTTCCGCGGACCTCAGTAACGGAGACTATGTATCGAAGGAAAATCTTCGGGGATTCTGCATCGTTGATGTACTCACCGGTGCAGATTTTGCGATGATCGTCAAGGCCGATAAGGTCAAGGCGCTCAAAGCTGTTGGAGCGATCAGTCCGGGCGATAACGTCTATTATGACGTTTCGGGAGGAAACGTAACAACCACCGAGACCGGGAATATCATGGTCGGTCACTGCATCGAGGCTGCCGCCTCAGCGGATACCACGGTCATGATTGAATTCGATGGTTCTCTGGATGACATATACCAGCGGATGATTTTGGCGGAAGCCAGAATAACAGCTCTTGAGTGAGCCTAATAGGGAGGATATGATATATGCCCACTAAAAAGATTGAAACATTGTTCAATGCCATCCTTTACCTGCGGGATGGTGCTCAGGGAACCTTCAAGGTAGGAAACTACGAGGCCGAACCGAAAGAAGTCCAGGCCTTCGTAAGCAAGCAGATTCAGGCTTTCATCATTTCCGGGTACAATCGCCTTGACGATTCCGGAAAGAAAGTTATCCAGGCCTTCACCGGGACTTCGGATGTAGCGGAAATCACGAAGAACGTATGGAACGCCTTCCAGGAACAGGCGAACTACGATCTCCTGTGGCAGAGGGCCTTCCGCCCGGTTCCCCTGAGAAAGGGACAGCTCTCATGGGATATCGGAAACGTAACGTCTGGCCTTACCCTGAAAATCCTCAACGAGGGACAGAAGGTTGACTACGCGAAAATCACCGGTTCGAAGGTCACTGGATCGGTCGACCTGTACGGCGGTGGACTTTCCATCGACTGGAAGACCATGGAAGGAAGGGACCTCGCGGGGTTCTACAATTCCATGATCGATTTTAAAACCGCCAAGATGACGAAACTCGCGGAAATCTTCTACGGACTCCTGTGGACCGCGGCCTCTGCCCATACGGTCGCATATCAGGGAACGGCGGGAACGGACACTCAGCTGGACCGCGATATCATGACCATAAACAAAGGTTATGAGACGATCAGCTCCGCGTGTAAAGACCTCGGGTTCGGGGACACTGCAAATATCACCATGCTCATGTATTTTGCTCCTACGATGAAGGCCAGAATGTTGGCCGCTCTGAGAGC
>MVRV01000151.1 GCA_002068015.1 Smithella sp. PtaU1.Bin162 | reverse complement strand
TAGCGGCACAAAGGTTCGGCTCGGCAAGCCACATCATACTGCCGCAAATTATGGGGTACTTAATCCCAAACATATCCGTTATCGCCGTCTTGATCATGAATTCATCCTCCATTTCATAGTTCAACTCGTTTCACCGGATGTCGACGAGAATTGGCCGCATTGTAAGCGTAAAAAAAAATTGACAATGCTAAATGAATGTTTCAAATTGTTACAAGATATGTAATATTAACGGATACATAAATATATTTAGAATTATGTAAAATTGTGTGGTCCCCGGTTAATATTGTTCAAGGAGGAGCAGGGAGAATTTATATGACTGTTTGAGCTATTGATCATGAAAATGCTGAATATTTACATGATTCAGACAAGAATCTTACGGTCAATCAAGCATACTCGTAAGAACTATATTTAAAGTGCAAAATCTTTCTTGACTATTCACCAATAGTATGAGCTTGTATAGCAAAGTAACGTTGAAAGTGGATCTTTATATATAAGCATCATAACCACCGGCACGAACGTCGGTGGTTTTTTCTTTCTTCAATAATGGCCGGCCCGTCCTATAATTCGTGCACTGCACCCGGAGATATTTGGAAAGAGATGCCTTATAAAGGCTGCGGGGTAAGGCAACAAAGCCCTTCATCTTTTCTGATAACCCGGGAAACGGATGGGACGATTTTGATGCTTAGTGAAAACTATATCGGGTAGTAAATATTTAACACTATTTTTGATAGGAGGAGGGGTAAAATGAATAAAAATCTGTATGTCGGCAACCTGTCTTTTAAAATTACCGATGATGATCTGAAATCCAATTTTTCGGAAGCAGGAGAGGTCGTATCTGCGGCAATCATCAAGGATAAATTTACTGGACAATCCAAAGGTTTCGGGTTCGTTGAAATGAAAACCGAAGAAGGCGCAACCGAAGCAATTAAAAAGTTCCATGGCGGAATGCTGGACGGAAGAGCAATCACCGTTAATGAAGCCAGGCCGAAGAAAGAATTCGGCACCGGTGGCGGTGGCGGCGGAAATCGCGGCGGATTCCGGGGTAACCGTAGCGGTGGCGGAAACCGCGGTGGTGGAAGGCATTAAACAAGCGGTACTTGCCGGTGGGTTAAATTCAACATGCACAAAGGTCTTTGCCAAAGACCTTTGTGCATTTTTTTATTTTCCTGATTCAATATATTCCGCAATCTTTTCAGCGATGGTTTTCACAACCTGTTCAAATTCAGATTCATTCCTGTTGAGCAGAGTCATGCGGAAACCGGGCAGCGGCGTGAAAAACGATGTCAGCGGGACCAGACAAATTCCCGTTGCCGCCAGAAGATAATAGACAAAGCGTTTATCGTTTTCAATATTCCCGTCGACCAGTTTTTCGATATATTCCCTGATTTCCTTTTGTTTAATGTGCAGTTTTTGCCTGCCGTTCAGCGCCGACTCATTAAACACGGCCGTCATGTAAAAAGCGCCGGAAGTTTTATTCACAATCAAATAAGGAACATCTTTCAGAATATTGTAAGCGATATTAGAGAGCTTTTCATAATGGCTTTTACGATCATTCAGATAGTTCTGATATTCCGGATGGCTCATCATCCGCGGAATCGTCATTTGCGGTAAAGTCGTCGAGCAGACTTCCGACATTTTCTGGTGAAAAATAGTATTAACGAACCGGGTAAAAGCGGGATCCTTGTCGGCATTATATACTTCGATCCAGCCGCAGCGGGACCCCGGCCAGGGAAATTCCTTGGAAATACCTTTCATACTGATTGCCGGTAAACCATCGATAAGATCGGAAATAGGTAATGTCTTTTTCCCGCCGTAAACGATATTGATATAAGTTTCATCGGCAACAAGAAAAAGATTATGATCCTTGGCAATTTGCACTATTTGCTTAATTGTTTCCACCGGATATACAAATCCGGTCGGATTATCGGGATTGATCAGCAAAATACCCACGATTGATCGGGCGCTTTTGACTTTTTGTTCAATTTCGCAAATATCCGGATACCAGTTACTGTAAGGATTCATCCTGTAGGTATTGGGTGGGAACGAAGCATGCAGAACTTCCGCCATAAAGTGCGTGGAATATGTCGGTTCCGGCATAATCATGCGGGCATCAACCTGCAAAGAGCTGTAAGAACGGGCAATAGCGTCACCCAGACCGTTGAAGAAGATAATATCATCTGCGGTAATTTGCGTTTTCCCTCTTTTATTCACCCGCTGGGCAAGAAATTCTCTGGTTTCATCAATACCTTTGGTTGGTGAATAGGCAAACGAACGGTTTTCTTTAACGGTTTCAGCAACAACTTCTTTCATCCAGTCAGGGATTATTTCGCCTTTTTGTACAGGATCACCGATATTTTCCCATATTATTTCAACGCCGTATTCCTTCAACTTATTTGCTATCAATACAATATTGCGGATTTCATAGGTAAGACCGCTGCCGCCACGGGCAATTTCAAATCTCATAACTCATCTAACTCCTTAAAATTATGGTCGTTCAATAATACATTTTTGTTTAATTATCCAGGCTTTTTTAAGCTGTCGGATTTTATTCATATTTCATAAACATTTTCTGAAAGACAAATTATATTTTTTCTGCTATCAGACATTTGTATTTATGTATGCAATTTATTCCCGGCATACAATTATCAATTAAAACGAGGCAGGTAATATGGAAGAAACAAAAAGTTTTGCTCAAATGCTGGATGAATCATACTCAACACCCAAGCGTTTTTCCGTAGGCGAAAAAGTCGAGGCGGTGATAGTGAAAATTTCTCCCGAATGGATTTTTCTTGATCTGGGAGCAAAAAGCGAAGGTTACGTCGACAGGAAAGAATTTATCGATGAAAAAGGCAATCTTACGGCAAAGGAAGGCGATAAGATAACAGCCTATTTTATTTCTTCGCGGCATAGTGAAAAACTTTTCACCACCAGATTGACTGCCCGTAAGAGTGTTGACGATTATTTGGTCAACGCCTACCAGAATCAAATCCCTCTAACGGCAATGGTGGAAAAGGAAATCAAAGGCGGTTTTTCGATAAAAATCAGTGCCGGCACCAATGGTTTTTGTCCCTATTCACAAATGGATACCCGGAAAATTGAAGACGCCCAGGCCTTTGTCGGTAAAAAATTAGACTTCATAGTTATCGAATACGGGGATAACGGCCGCAAAATAGTTCTCTCCCGAAGGCCGCTTCTCGAAAAAATTGAACAGGAGCAAATTAAAATTCTTCGGGAAACTCTGCAAAAAGGCATGACTGTTCAGGGAGTAGTAAAAAGTGTGCTTCCCTTCGGGGCTTTCGTCGATATCGGCGGCGTTCAGGCGCTGCTGCCTGTTTCCGAAATGTCCTGGGGCAAAGTAGATGATCCCAAATCGCTTTATTCCCCCGGAACAACCATCGAAGCAGTTATTATTAACCTGGACTGGGAAAATGACCGCATCACCTTATCTTTTAAAGATACCCTGCCTGATCCCTGGAGTAATGTAATTGCCAAATATCAGGAAGGCGGCATTTACAAAGGCAGCGTATCGCGGCTCACCGATTTCGGCGCCTTTATAACGCTGGAATCGGGTGTAGACGGTCTTTTACATATTTCCAAGCTCGCCCGCGGCAAAAAAATCAAACATGCCCGTGACGTGCTTGCCGCCGGCACGGATGTGGAAGTAAAAATCGAAAAAATTGATCGTGAAAACAAACGGATTTCTCTTGATCTGGCGGGTAACGACA
>MVRV01000150.1 GCA_002068015.1 Smithella sp. PtaU1.Bin162 | reverse complement strand
CTATATTAAATTAAAAGAATATAAAAAAGCTTATAAATTGCTTTCTCAGTATGTTAATCCTTTCACCATTAATGCTGATTACAAAGATATTTATGATCTTGGCATGTCGGCGGCAACAGTCGGAAAAATAAGAGAAGCCGTGTTGTTTTTGAAAATTGCCGGAATGAAGGTGCCCGCGACCGACGAAGAGTATCAGAAAAAAATAGAAGATAATTTGGCGATGCTGAACGGCAATACTAAATGATATACAAGCAGAGATTAAGATTTTATGACCTGTATTAAGGATTCGCCTGCCGAAACATCCTGCGGCCGGGTGACCGCAGGAAATGTTTTTGCAAAAAAGAAAAAATATATCTGCATAATTGCATTTTTTCTCGCTTATCTTGTTATCGGCGTCTCTCTTTACAAAGATTACGGCGTTTCCTGGGATGAACCGACACATCGGCAGATTGCCATGGTTTCGGCAAAATATCTGGCCGGTGTTTTTATGCCGGGATTCCGGAATGCGGAACTAGCAGCACTGCCCGATCTTGCGGATTATTCGGCCAGACAGTACGGCGTAGTATTCGATTTGCCGATGTATGTTGCCGAAAAGTTGCTGGGCTATGAAGGAAATATGCCGGAAGCGTATTATCTGCGGCACTTGTGCAATTTTCTGCTTTTCTATATCAGTGTTATTTTCTTTTTTTTAATTGTTAAGAACCGCTTTAAAAGCCGGATCGCGGGGCTGGCGGCATGCCTCTTTTTAATTTTAAGCCCCCGTATTTTCGCCGATTCCTTTTACGGCAAGGATGTAGTTTTTCTTTCTTTACTGATTATAGCAATATACTTTCTGATCAATTTTTTACAGAAAAAAACAATCGGCAGCGCCGTACTGTTCGCGCTCACAACGGCTTTAACTATTGATCAGCGCATCACGGGAGCATTTATTCCGTTTATCGCATTATTAATGAGTGCTCTGGATATATTAAAGTCGGATAAGCCTTTTCATAAATTACCTGAGAAATTATTCCCCGTATTTATTTATATTGTTTTCTGTCTTGTTTTTATCTTTATTTTCTGGCCTTACCTCTGGTCTGATCCTTTAGGTAATTTGATAAATTCTTTCACTGTAATGAACCGATTTCCCATTACATACGATGTCCTGTACCTGGGTTCATTTATTAAATCAACGGAAGTACCCTGGCATTACATCCCCGTCTGGATAATGATTACCACTCCGCTGATATATATCCTTTTTTTCTTAATTGGTTTCGTCGGGATTGTGCAGGCAATTATAAGAAACGGACCTGGTCTTTATTCCAATGATGAAGAAAAGCAGGATGTTCTTTTTCTGCTGTTGTTTTTCGCGCCGCTTGTTGCAGTAATCGTTTTCAATTCGGCATTATATGACGGATGGCGGCATATGTATTTTCTCTATGCTCCTTTTCTCTTGGTCGCAATGACGGGATTGAATAAACTTATCGAAATAATGAAGAGGGGGATTTCTTTGCGGGACAAGGTTGCCGCCGTTTTTCTGATCGCAGTGATTGCCGGCAGTGTCTTATCTACTGCTTATCAGATGATGAAGCATCATCCCTGGCAAAATGTATATTTCAACATGCTGGCAGGAAAAAATGCCGGAGAGAAATTTGAACTTGATTACTGGGGATTGTCTTTCCGGAAGGGGCTCGAGTATATTGCCGCAAATGACAAGAGGCCGCTCATTAAATTGTCGGCAAATGTGTCTGCTCCATTGATAAACAACGCAATATTTCTAGACAGAAGAGACATTAAAAGATTGCGTCTGACCGGTGTTGATCAGGCCGATTATTTCCTCACCAATTACCGCTGGCATCCTCAGGAATATTTTCTGCATCAGGAAGTATTTACAGTTAGAGTTGATAATCAGAAAATATTATCCGTCTTTAAATTGCGGTGAAGGAGATTTACTTCCTGAACGAAAACCGGGAGTGCCCGAAGTAGCTGATGATTACAGTAACCGGGATGAGCAGGGCTCCTGATATTTTGGGATCAATTCCCAGCACTTCTACAAAAAACGGCAGCAAAATCAGTCCCAGTATCATAGTGAATAAATAAGTGGAAAAAAAACGGACAAATTCAGCGATAATAGCTTTACCTCTAACTTTGGATTTAAAAGTTATGTATTTATGAAAAATGAAGGCGTTGATAATTGCCAGGATATTCGACAGTATTGCCGCCGACATATAGGCCAGATACCTTTTCGGGAAGAGATAGGTAAAAAGAATATCGAGACCGACAAAGGCTGAATAACCAAAAATAGTATTCCATATCCCCACCAGGAGAAAGCGCCATTTTGTTTGATGGGCAAACCACAGTTGTTTCCAGGATTTGATCAAAAGCGTACTCCATGGGGACTAATCAAAGTTGATGCGTTCTTTTTCTATAACCAGCGGCCGTTTCTTGACCTGAGTAAGGATAATCCCGATGTATTCTCCGATAATACCCAGAAAAAATAACTGTACACCCCCAAAGAAAAAAATGCCTATTACCAGCGGAGCAATCCCCAGCTGAAAATTTTGCCAATAGAGCAGCTTGTAAATAAAATAACCCAGGGCGACTAGTATATTGATAATAGCGGTAAAAAAACCGATGAAACTGGCCAGGCGCAGGGGAATTCTGGAATCACTGGTAATGCCCAGCATTGCCTGATCGTATAAATTATATAAATTGTTTTTTGTTTTCCCTTTTTTTCTTTGCGGCTGAACGTACGAAATCATGGTTCTTTCCAAACCAATTTCACCAAGGAGGCTGCGCAAATCAGGGTAGGGGTCATCGAACTTCCGCAGAATAGCAATGACCTGTTTGTCATACAGACCGAAGCCGCTGTAATTGGACACAATCTGAACATTGGATAACTTATTGTATAAGGAATAGTATAACTTCCTTATATTGAACATCATCTTCGATTCTTTACTGTTCTCCTTGATGGCCAGGACTATTTTATATCCTTCCTCCCATTTTTTGATCAGATCTTTTATCAGGAAAGGCGGGTCCTGCAGGTCGGCCATTACAACAATCGTTGCGTCGCCTCCGGATTGTAAAAGAGCATAGTAGGGGGATCTGGCAACGCCGAAGTTTCTGGAATTAACAATAATTTTTACATTCAAATCTTTTTGGGCAATATCTTTCAGAATTTGAACAGTTCCGTCAGTTGATGCGTTGTCGATAAAAATGTGCTCATAAGCGTAACCTTTAAGATCGGCGAAAACTTCCTTTACCTGCTGATATACATCCCGGACGTTTTCTTCTTCATTAAAACAAGGCGTGACAATGCTGATTAGCTTTTTCATTCATTGTGCTCCGAAATTAAAAAATTCACTTCACGAAATCATCTTTGCCGAATGCTTCCGACCAGGAAATCGGCAAGGGTTTCCCGTAAAATTTTGCCATATAATTTTCGATAAAGTACCGGTCTTCGCCGGAAAGGCAAAGACGGCTGTGTTTTTGAAAATATTTTATACTTTGTCCTCTTTTAATTATATCGGCAAGACTTTCCTCGAAGATATTGCCGATGGATATATGAATATAAACACATGGTAAAACATCGCCGTATTGGGTTATATGCAGCGTGGAATCAACACAGCCGCAGCCTTTATCCATCCCGTAGGAGGGGAAAGTATCGCGATGCAATACGGGATATTTATCGTGTGCTTTTCTGATGAATTCGGCATCTTCTTCGTTAATCAGCACTTCATGCCTGCCTTCCCATTCTCCCGTGGCGCGGGCAATCAAAACATCAACCGTGAAATTATTTTTTTGCGCAAACTCCGCCATGTGAATCAGACGGTCGGTCTGACAATTTTGCCGTGATACTACGGTTTGAATAACCACGCTTAACCCGGCCTCGCCGGCATTCATCATGGCTTTCATGGCTTTCTGATAGGCGCCCCGGCTGTTGCGGTTGGCATCATGTTGTTTTTCATCAAAATCATCCAGACTGATTTTAATTTTATCCAACCCCATTGCTTTTAAATGCCTGGCCATCTCCGGCGATAAGAAGTGGCCGTTTGTACTCATGGTTAAATGAAATTTATCAGGTTGCAGTGCCCGGATGACGTCGTCAAGGTCTTTAAAAATCAGCGGCTCGCCGCCGGAAAGGCAGAACTGGCAAAGACCAAGTTCGTGTGCCTGATTACTGATATTGCGTAAATCTTCCGGTGTGAGTTTTCGTCCCTCTTTTTTAAACCGGGAAGCCGTACAGTGCCTGCATTTTAGATTGCAGGTGTAATTGTAAGCAATATCTATAATCGGGGTAGGAATGCCCTGCCTGAACCGTTCTTCAATCTTTATGACTTTTTCGAAAACGTGAGGCTTTTCCCTTTTTAGTTTTGCTCTTTTTTGTTGTTCTATATCTTTTTCCGTAACCATAAATTATGTCCCTGTTTATTATAAAAATTAAATTACGGCATAACACACGGTTTCATACTCCAGCGGGGTATGATGCCGGATATATATCTTATATTCCGGCACGATTTTTTTAATATATAGCGGAACTTCCCAGAGATGTTCCGGCTTATGATAGACACAGATAGCCAGTTTTGGTTTTTGTTTTTTGATTATTTCTTCAGCGCCGGACAAAGCCTTTACTTCCGAACCTTCAATATCCATCTTGATAAAAGTGACTTTCTCATTTTTCAGAATATCGTTGAGCCGCACTGTTTTGCCGCAGTCGCTTGCAGCGTTGATGACGTTGATAAAAGTGCTCTGCATACCGGAACCGCCGGTTTCATAAAAAACTTCTTTTTCTTCATCCAGCAGGCCGAAATTATATAGCTTTATCTTGTTTTTTACCGGTGTTGCCAGTTTGCCAACTGCCGATTCCATTTCTCTAAAATTCTTTTTGTCCAGTTCAAAAGCAAAAACGGAGTCGAACTGATTACGGGCTTTTTTGATGAAATCAAGCACCGTATCGCCGTTATATGCTCCGACATCAACAAATGCTTCCCTGCCGCTTAATTTAATAATATCGGTGGGATAGTATTGATCGCTGGTAAAAATACCTTCATAACCTGCGGCATCAACGTCGAAATCAAACCA
>MVRV01000149.1 GCA_002068015.1 Smithella sp. PtaU1.Bin162 | reverse complement strand
GAGACCGGAAATTCAACGAATCCAGTTCGGCGGCTAATGTTTCTTCTATATTTTTTACTTTAGGCGCATCAATATTTTGTTGAAGTCTGTACATTTTGGGATAATTCATATTCTTCTCTCTTATTTTGTTTAATTAACAAAGCAAGCTGTTCGATCCCTAAAAGGAGATATTCAGCAGCATTACCACCTTACAAATTAAACAGACTTGGAATGTATGTAATTATCTTGGGGAATATAATGCATAGCAACAATCCAAGCATTTGCAGTCCGACAAAGGGGACAACCCCCCGATAGATGTCGGTTGTTTTAACCTCCGGAGGGCAAATCCCCTTCATATAAAAGAGGGCATAGGCAAACGGCGGAGATAAGAAAGATATCTGGAGATTTACCATAACCACCCCGGCAAACCAGAGAGGATCAAAACCAAGCTTTGCCGCAACCGGCGTGATGATTGGAATCACGATGAACAGGACGCTCATCCAGTCAATAAGTGCCCCCAATATTATCAGCAATACCATCATGAAGATTAAAACACCCCATTTCCCAATCGGCAGAGTTAGAAAAAGCTTACTTACTACATCATCTCCTCCTAAGGTTACAAAAACCGCCGAAAAATAAAAGGCGCCAATTGCTATTAAAATAATAATGCTGGTAACTTTCAGTGTTTCCATGCAAGCGTCCCGGACAAGTTTCCAGGTGAGGTTGCGGTTGCAGGCGGCAAGAACCATACTGGCAATGGCCCCTACGGCTCCGGCTTCCGTAACGGAAGCAACTCCCAAAAGGATGCTGCCGAGAACTGCAAAGATAATGAGCCCTATCGGCACGATTGATGTCAGCATAAGACCGATTTTCTTCTTCAAGGGGATTCTGTATTCCTCATCGGAAATCGGCGGGCCGTATTCTGGCTGAATGTAACATCTGATAAGAATGTATAAGATGTATATCACGCCCAAAAGAATGCCCGGCAGATAGGCAGCCAGGAAAAGTTTTCCGACGGAGAGATTTACAATGGGGCCGTAAATGATAATCAATACGCTGGGGGGGATGAGAACACCCAGGGTACCACCGGCACAGATGGCGCCGCAGGCCATTGCTTTGTCATACTTTCTCGCCAGCATAGCCGGCAGGGCGATAAGCCCTATACCCACCACCGATGCGCCAACGATTCCCGTTGTTGCGGCAAATAACATGGCCATGACAACGGTGCTTACCGCCAGCCCACCTCTCAACTTTCCGCACCATACATATATGGCATTGAACAGTTTTTCGGCTACACCGGATTTCTCCATGAATACGCCCATAAATAAAAAGAAAGGAACAGCCAGGAGAGTATAGTTCGTCATCACTCCTTCCAACCGTACAATGAAATGTCCAAAAATCCCGGGACCCACAAAAAACATGCCGAAGATCATACTCAAGCCGCCCAGAATAAAGGCAGCCGGGAAACCGGAAAAGATACCGATAACAAGCCCGATAAAAAGCAACAAGATTATAATATCACCACTCATGTCTCATTTCCTTTCATAATGGTTCTTATACAACGGATAAATTCGGCTATCGCCTGGAGAATTAAAATGAAAACGGCAACGGGCATAACCGTTTTGAAAGGATAGAGGATGGGCATCCAGTACCCCTGCATGGACCTCTCCTCTACTATCCATGACTCATAAACATACGGGATTAACAAGTAGAGAAGGACTATCCACAGAGGGAAGAAGAAGATGAGATAAAAGACACTGTCGACTATAGCTTTACCACGAAGCGAGAGGCGCGAATAGAAAATGTCAATTCGCACGTGTTTGTTCAGGAGAAGCGTATAGCCTTGCCCCAATACAAAGAAAGCACCGCCAAGCATATAACTCATGTCGAAACACCATTTTGTCGGCGCATTAAACACATACCGCATGATGATTTCATAGCCGGTCATGAGAGTTAAAATAAGAATAAGCCAGGAAGTTATTTTTCCACTCCATTCACTGACGGTATCGGCCATTTTAATAAAACCATTCAATATTCCCATACTTCATTCTCCTTAACAGAGCCAGGAGAAGGCAGACGCGTCCCCTGGCTCTTGTCTTGTCTATTCAAACTGAGGCGTCATAAGATTTTTGTAAGTATTGTAGTCCGTTCGGAATTTCTTTTGAGATGCCCATACCTTGGCGATGAATGGATCTTTTGCCGCTTTTTGTTTCAGCAAATCGTCTGCTTTTGCATACATGGTCTTCTGAATTTTGGGATCGAGATAGTGAATTTTGACACCTTTCTCTTTAAAAAATTTCAGGGCTTCAATATCTTTAGAAATGCTGTTGGTCAGCATCCTCATCGTAGTGGCCTGCGCCGCCGCCTTAACTATTTCCTGCAGATCGGGAGAAAGCTTTCCCCATGATTTCTTGTTGACGCAGATATCCAAAATGGTGCTCGGCTGATGAATGCCGGGAACTAATAGATACTTGGCAATCTCATGAAAGCCCAGTGTCTTGTCCATACTGGGAATGCTGAATTCTCCTGCATCAAGCACTTTTCGCTGAAGGGATTCATAGATGTCCCCTGCCGGCAGCATTATGACTGCGGCACCGAAACTGCTTAGAATTTCTCCCCAATAGCCGGAGGTGCGGAACTTTAATCCTTTGAAATCATTCATTGAGACAATCGGTTTATTGGACCATGCCAAATCTTCGGGAGGAATAATGCCACAGGGCGCAACCAAACCAAAATCGTACCTGGCATACAATTCCTGATATAATGCCATGCCTTCTCCTTCGTACAACCATGTAAGATAAGGGATTGCTTCCATACCAAACGGGAGGTAGCCGAAGAGCGCCCCGGCCGGCATCTTGCCGATCCAGTAAGCGGGAGAGGCGTGGGACACGTCAATATTTCCCATCCTGGCTGATTCAAGGACTTCCATTGCCCCGATCAATTTACCGGCAGGGTAACTGTTGATCTCCAACCGGCCGCCTGATGTCTTGTTCACAGTCTCCGCGAAGAAATCGGCAGCCCATTGAATCTGTGTCCCTGCCGGCCAGGAAGAGGCCATCTTCCAGGTGATTTTTTGCGCGAACACATTAGTGACTAATCCAAACGATACAAAAAGAACAACAAATAAAACTTTCAATAAATTGAATCTTTTCATTTTCTCTCTCCTTTCAAAAATTTGTTGTTTCCGATTCAACCGGTATAGCTCCCTTAGCCGACCCGGCTCTCCTGATTACCTGTTCTCAACCGGAATATTTCGCAAATCTACTGCGGCAATGATACTTTATCTGCCAGTTTTCCCGTTACATTTGATGAAGTCGCGGCAGTATACCGATCGAGCAGTGGAAAGCCCTGCATGTTCAATATTTCCGAAGACACACAGACATACTTTGGACTGATAGACATAGATTACAATTGTTTATATGTCAATGCCTTTGACGGACAGAAATGCGCACAGACCGGATCGCCGCCGCAAAGATCGCACTTGACCACGATGTTCAGTTGATTATCGACAAGCGAGCAGCCGAAGGGACAGGCCGCCACACAGGCCAGACAATGTACGCAGATTTCCTGATTGATCTCGTAGGCACCGGTTATTTCGTTGAAACCGATGGCACCGACAAGACATGCTTTGACACAGGCCGGATCTTCACATTGCAGACAGTTCACCGGAATGTGGAGGTCGGCAAATCCGCCATTAAGAGGAAAGATACGGCTCTGCCCGATTTTGCCGTCCCGGCCATGGGTAAACGAGCAGGCCAGTTCGCAGGTGCGGCAACCGGTGCAGAGATGCGGAGTAATAACAAGACGTGCTTTCATTGCGGCACCTCCCGGTTCCAGACGGCGATTTTGCCGAGAATCAGTGCCGTTTCCTTACGATGCGACTCGTCGTTTTGCTCAAAGTAATCCCGGGGAATGTCCCGATGAGTGGAGAGGTAATCGGCAAATTCGCGGGTTATTGTCGGCCGGCCGGTTTGCTTGTCGGCGAGCAGTTCGAATTTCCGGCCCCAGATTTCCCGGATAAAGCCGCAATCGGTATATTGAATATGTTTTGTCGGACAATTGAGTGCACAGGCGAGACATCCGACACAATCGGGAGGTGCCTCTTTCAGCGGCGGGGCAATCCCGCCGATATGGCCCCGAATCCCATGCGGTCGCAGATGCGCGTACAAAGCCCGCAAAGAATACAGTCATCGGGTTTTGCAACCTGCTCGTAACTGGTTTGGAAAACGCCATATTGTGCCGCAAGTTTTTGAATTTCCGGCGTATCGGGACAACGGGCCAGATAGAGATCGAGAATCGTCCGGCGCAGTTCGATGAGCGCGGTCGTGTGCGTCTGAATAATCAGGCCATCCTCCGCCGGGTATAGGCAGGAGGTGACCATGTTTTGCCGGCCATTCCATTCCTGCTTAGTGATCTCGACCATACAGAGCCTGCAGCCACCATAGGGTTCTACCGCTTCATGGTGGCAGAGCGACGGAATGTCGATTTTCTCCCTTTGCAAAACGGGAAGCAGCATCTCTCCTTCTTTGGCCCGCACCAGTTTTCCATTTATCCTCAGAGTAACCATTGCTATCTCCTATAATACGTCGATTGCATTAAACTTGCATACTGCAACACAGGCACCGCATTTCCGGCAAACGTCCTCTTTGATTACCTGCGGCTCCTTTTTCCGGCCGGTAATCGCCTGATAGGCGCAGGCTTTAACACAGACCATGCAGCCGGTACACAGATCGGGGTTCACCCGGTAGGTAATCAGATTCTTACAGACGCCGGCCGGGCATTTCCTGTCGCGGATATGCGCCAGATATTCGTCCCGGTAATATTTAAGTGTCGACAAAAGCGGCTTCGGCCCCGATTTTCCCAAACCGCACAATGATCCGGCAACGATCTGATTGGCGAGTTTCTCCATTTTGATGAGGTCTTCTTCCGTACCGCGGCCCTCGCAGATTTTTACCGTCATTTTATGCAGCTGGTAGAGCCCTTCGCGGCAGGGAACACATTTGCCGCATGATTCCGACACCAGAAAATTAAGGAAGTAACGCGCCACATCGACCATACAGGTTTTGTCATCCATGACGATCATGCCGCCCGATCCCATCATTGATCCCGCTTCCGTGAGCGAATCGAAATCAACGGGCAGATCCAGCAGAGCCGCAGGCAGGCAGCCGCCCGAAGGCCCACCCGTCTGTACGCCCTTAAACGACCGGCCGTCAATGATGCCGCCGCCGATGTCATAAATGATTTCCCGCAGTGTCGTCCCCATCGCCACTTCGATGAGTCCGGTGTTGCGGACTTTGCCGACCAGCGAAAAGGCTTTGGTGCCGCTGTTCTTCGCGACACCGATTTTCGTGAACCACTCCGCACCGTTATTGATGATTACCGGCACGTTGACGAAGGTTTCGACGTTATTGAGAACGGTGGGATGGTCATAAAGGCCCTTCACCACCGAGTGAATGTATTTGGCCCGCGGCTCTCCTATTTCACCGGCTACCGAGCGCATCAGGGCGGATGATTCGCCGCAGACAAAGGCGCCGGCGCCCCGGGCGATGCGAATGGAGAACGAAAAGTCGGTACCGAGAACCTTTTTTCCCAAAAACCCGTATTCTTCACAATCGGCAATTGCTTTTTTCAGGCGGATTACCGCCAGCGGATATTCTTCCCGGACATAGATATACCCCTCGCTCGCGCCCACTGCAAAGGCACAAATCATCATGCCTTCGAGTACCGCATGCGGGTCACCTTCCATGATGCTGCAATCCATAAACGCACCCGGGTCGCCCTCGTCACCATTGCAGATAACGTAACGCACATCGGAGTCTACATTCCGGCAGGTACGCCATTTCTTACCAGTCAAGAATCCGCCGCCGCCGCGCCCGCGCAGTTCCGATTTGCTGATTTCCTCAATCACCTGATCCGGCGTCATATTTGTAAGTACTTTAGCCAGGGCCTGGTAACCGCCCGCAGCTATGTACTCCCGGATGTCATCCGGTGCTATTTTGCCCACATTGCGCAGGGCTATCCGGCGTTGATGAGCATAGAAGGGTATATCCGCATACTTTTCAATCTTCCGGCCGTCTGCGGGATTCGTATAGAGCAATCTTTCTATTACCGCATCGTGTCCGATCGACTGCTCGATAATGGATTCGGCATCTTTGGGTTTAACTCTGGTATAGACCGTACCCTGCGGTTCAATAACTACCAGAGGCCCCTGTTCGCAAAATCCGTGGCATCCGGTCTTTTTAACCGCTTCCACCGTAAAATCGCGTACTTTACAGCGATCCAGATATTCCTCAAAGGCTTCCACAATCTTCTGGGCGCCCTTGGCGAGACATCCGGTCCCGCAGCATACCGTAACTGTTTTCTTATGACGGCCCGCGGTTTTCCGGTATTCTTCCGCAAGTTGCTCCAGTTGTTTTGTTTTGAGTATTTTCATATCACCCTTTCACCAGTCGTGTAACGTTACCCACGGAAACTTCACCATGATACTTGCCGTCGACAATTACAACCGGCGCCATGGCACAGGCACCCACACAGGCAACCACTTCAATCGAAAATTTCCCGTCCTTCGTTGTCTGTCCGGCTTGAATTCCCAGCTGACGCTCGATCTGATCCTTGATGAGAGCACCTCCGCGAATATGGCACGCTGTACCGACACATACCCGCACGACTTTCTCGCCCTTGGGATTAAGACCAAAAGCATTGTAGAACGTCGCCACCGAAAATACCTTGGCGAGCTTGACGCCCAGCACCCGGGCGGTCTCCTGCAGTGCCTCGCAAGGCAGGTAATGATACTCCTGCTGGATGTCCTGCAGCACCATGATCAGCGAGGAAGGCTCCTGCGGATGGCGGGCCAATATCTCCGGAAGTCTGTCTAATTTATGCGTCATAATCGCTTACCCTTTCTTACCGACTCTGCCGCCAGTTTGCATGACTGCTCCAATACGCGCATATTAATCTCCAGAACGTTTTTCTTCTTGCCCAGCTTCCCTTCGAGAACCTTTTTAACCGTTTCATAGGCGACAACGCCGGATGCACCGATAAATGCTCCCAGCATGGCGATATTGACCGCCTTGGCGTTGCCGGAGGCAATGGCAAGTTCATTGGCCGGTATCCGGATCTCGGTAATGTCGGTACGGTCGGTCTCGAGGGTTATTAATGATGAGTTGACTATAGCCACTCCACCGGCTTTGACACGCGGTATGAATTTTTCATAGGAAGGCGGGTTGAATATGCAGACCGCCTGCGGATTGTTGATAATCGGCGAGCCGATTCTCTTATCGGAAATCACCACCGTGCAATAAGCGGTGCCGCCGCGCATCTCCGGACCATAGGATGGTATCCAAAGGACGTTTTTATCTTCCGCAATACCGGAATAGGAAAGCAACTGCCCGGCGACCATTACGCCCTGACCGCCAAAACCGGCAAACGTAACTTCGTATTGAGACATTACTCTTTCACCTCGCCTTCCGGTGTCTTAAAACAGCCGAGTGGGTAATAAGGCAGCATCGTCGTCTCCTGCCACTTAAGCGATTCCTGCGGGGTCATTCCCCAGTTGGTCGGACAGGTGGACAGCACTTCCACCAGTGAAAAACACCGGCCCTCAATCTGATATTGAAATGCTTTCCGGATCGCCCGCTTGGCGCGAACGATGTTCTGCGGATTATATACCGCCACTCTTTCAATATAAGCGGGCGTCCGCAATGATGAAAGCAGCTCCGCTATCCTGATCGGATAGCCGCACTCCTTGACGTTGCGGCCGTGCGGCGATGTTGCGGTTATCTGCCCCGGCATGGTGGTCGGCGCCATCTGGCCGCCGGTCATACCGTAGATGGCGTTATTGACGAAGATCGTCGTAAACTTCTCGCCGCGGTTGGCCGCATGGATGATCTCGTTCGTGCCGATGGAGGCCAGATCGCCGTCCCCCTGATAGGTAAAAACAATCAGATCGGGTGAAACTCTCTTCAGGCCGGTGGCAAACGCCGGCGCCCGGCCGTGCAGCGCTTCTATAAAATCAGTCTGGATATAGTTGTAAATCAACACCGCACATCCGACCGGTGCGATACCCACGGTACGCCCCTCTATGCCCAGCTCTTCCAGAACTTCCGCTACCATGCGGTGGATGATTCCGTGCGCGCAGCCCGGACAGTAATGAGTGACAGCCTCTCCAAACAACTGCGGACGGTTAAATACGGCCTGTGCATTTTCGTTCATATTTTCTACCTTCAGCCTTTCCAACTTTTGACGGCAGGTGTCTTTTTTGCCAGGATCTTCAGAATATAGTCCCTTACTTCCTCCGGGGTCGGCACAATACCGCCGGTGCGACCATAGAACTCAACCGGCTTCCGGCCCTGTACCGCCGCTTCCACGTCCTCCACCATCTGTCCCATGCTCATCTCCACGGTAAGCACGGCTTTGATATTGGGTTTAACCGCTTCGGCAAAAATCTCCTTGCCAGGAAACGGGAAAAGCGTGATCGGCCGCAAAAGCCCGATGCTGATGTTTTCTTCGGCCAGCTCATCAATCACCGTCTGGCAGATGCGTGCCATGGTTCCGTAGGCAACCAGCAAAATGCGGTTTTGGGGATTGATCTTATAGGCCTCAAACCGGACTTCGTTTTGCTTCATCAGTTTGTATTTTTCCGCAAGCATAACGTTGTTTGTTTCCAGCATCGCCGGATCCAGAAACAACGACTTGATAATCCGGGGAGCGCGTCCCCGGCAGCCGGTCGTTGCCCAATCTTTCGGCGGCAGAGGTTCCTCTTTATAGTCTTCCGGAAATTGCACGGGCTCCATCATCTGCCCGATCATGCCGTCGGCGACAACCATGGTCGGATTGCAGTATTTGTCGGCCAGGTGAAATGCCAGCATGGTCAAATCCACCGATTCCTGCAGTGTGCTCGGCGCCAAAACCAGCACCCGGTAGTCACCATGCCCCCCTCCTTTGGTAGACTGGAAGTAATCCGCCTGGGAAGGCAAAATACCGCCTATCCCGGGTCCGCCGCGCATGATGTTGATTAAAACCACCGGCAGGCGCGCCGCGGCCATGGTCGAGATCGCCTCCTGCATCAGGCTGATCCCCGGGCTCGATGATGATGTAAATGCTCTTTTGCCCGAGGCAACGGCACCCATCAGCATATTGCCCACCGCTACTTCGCTTTCCGCCTGGACGAATACGCCGCCCACTTCCGGCAGACGCCGGGACATGTACTCGCCGACTTCACTCTGCGGTGTAATGGGATAGGCAAAGTAGTAAACAGCGCCGGCGCGAATCGCCGCTTCGGCTATAGCCTCGTTACCTTTCATTAATATTCTGCTCATATTAGTCATCCTGTCCTTTAATAGTCATACAACTCATAGCGCTGGCCGTGTGATACAACCGTAATTGCGCCGTCCGGGCATACCAGCGCACATATCCGGCAGCCGATGCAGCGTGAAGGATCATGCAGCTGCGCCGAAAAGTAGCCCCGATTGGTAATCTCTTTCGACATGGACAGGATCTGCTGCGGGCAGGACTTGACGCAAAGTTCACAACCCTTGCAATAACCCTTGTCTATAATTACACCCGGCATAAAACCAATCCTCCCTTATTCTTAGAACTCCGTGCGGCTCTGTCTTTTTCTTCCCACGGTTTCAGTAACTGCCGCTTGAGTGTAAACACCGGCACTCCGATGGTTTCCGGATCAAGCCGCTTTGCCGCTTCCCCGACTGCGCTTACAAACTTAACCGGCAATCCCGCCTCCGTACTGACAGCACAAGCAAGTCGATAGCCTTCCTCAACGGTTTCCGTTGTGGTTTCATCAATTAGATGGGTATTGGATATAATGCCGGTAAACTTAAGCCGCGAAGATATCTCAATATCGTGGATCATCTTCAGGGAACCTGTAACAGTCGAGGTAAACGGCCGCCTTGCATTCAAAACGATCAGAAACTCGTAACCCCGTCCGAAGGAATCCGCAAGTGAACTCAAAACCCGGGCGCCGACGTTGTCGCCGCCGACATCGAGAACGACTTTCCCTTCGCTGCGCTCTATTTCTCCGCGGATTTCGGGAAGAATGATCGGTAAATCGGCGTGGCACATCTCACCGTGCGGTGAAATCACCCGCACGCCCTGAGCCTCCAGACTTAATGCGGCTTCGCGTGATCGGAAATAGGGATTAATGACATCAAGATCAATGATACTTACCGGTTCGCTGCAAGTCGCGGCCAAACCGGCTGCGTAATTTACGGCAACCTCAGTCTTGCCTGATCCGTAGGCGCCGGCGAAAATAATAACTCTTTTGTCCAACACGGGAAACGTTACCTGATTCATCAATGTCAGTACCCCCGTTGCGTAAATCTGATTAAAAAAATCAAACCTTACCCATAGCCTCTGCTAAAAGCTCGATTGGATGCACGACTCTTATCTTTTCATTCCCCAGATTGCCGTTAATCTGCAGACGGCACCCGGGACAACCGGAAGCAACCGTATCGGCGCCCGTGTTCCTGATGGACTGAATCTTGTTCTTCGTGATACTTACCGAAATATCGGGATGATCCAACTGGAAAGTTCCCCCGCCGCCGCAGCAAACATCCGCTCCAACCATTTCGGCAAAATCCAATCCCGGAATCTGTTTCAACAACGCCCGCGGCTCATCTTTTATCTTCTGACTGCGCACGAGATGGCAGGGGTCATGGTAGGTAACACGGCCTTTTAAAGGTTGCAGATATTTCTTCAGATCGAATTTCGCCAAATACTGCGAAATATCCATAACCTTATTCTTAACCTTCTGTGCTTCCTTTGTATCCTCTCCCATCTCTCCCAGAATATGAACGTATTCTTCCTTAAAAGCCGCCCCGCAAGTGGCGCAATCCACGATGATCGCATCCACATTATCATACCGGCTGAAAGCGCTGAGATTGCTCTTGATGTTACTGAGCGCCATCTGGCGCGCACCTGATAAAAATATGGGCAAACTGCAGCATTTCAGATCCTTGGGGAAAACAACTTCCACGCCCAAACGTTGAAGCACTTTAATCGTTGAATTGCCTACGTTTTCAAAGAGAAAATTATTGGCACAACCAGGAAAATAAATTACCCGGCCCTGTGCTTTCCCGGACGGTGAAATGATTTCCGGATATTGATCCATCAACGGCTTGCCATTGAATTTGGGAAGTTTGGAAAATGATATGGCTCCTATTTTACCGTTTTTAGGTAAAAGGGCCATCAGCGGATTGCCCAGAGTCCGTCCCCAAAACATACAGAAAGGCAGTAATTGATCACTGCTGAGAACGGTAGACATTATCCGTTTCAGCAAGGGCAGTTTATATTTTTTCAAAACTTCCGCCCGCATCGCCTTGAACAACCGGTCTATTTTCACCCCGCTCGGGCAATTCACCGTACAGGTCTCACATAACAGGCATGTATAAAGGAGATTCTTGAAGCCTTCCGAAATATCAAATTTCCCTTCCTGAATCTTTTTAATTAACTGCACCTTCCCGCGCGGAGCCGCCCCTTCAACATGCAACTGCTTATATACGGGACAAGCATTCATACAAATCCCGCATTTAATGCAGTTATAGACTTCTTCTTGCAGTTCTTTAGCAATCATTTTGGGCTTACCTCCAAAAAGCTTCCCGGATTCAATATCCCCTGAGGATCAAAAACATTTTTAATGCCCCGCTGGATTTTCAGGCTGGTTGCCGAAAGCTGCTGCGGCAGATACTTGGCTTTATTGACACCGATCCCATGTTCCCCGGAAAGAGTCCCGCCGATCGTCATGGCGTACTCCACAAATTCATCCATGGCCTTTTCCACCCGCGCCATTTCCTCCTTATCCCGTTGATCGCAAAGCATCAACGGATGGAGGTTGCCATCCCCGGCATGGGCCAAAACTGCAATTTGAACATTGTTGCGCTCGCAAATTTCCTTCACCTTCTTTATCGCTTTCACCATCTGATTCACGGGCACTGTCGCATCCTCGATCAGACAGGTCGGACGCAGTCTGGCAATGCAGCCGAAAGCCGCACGACGGGCAGCCCAAAGCTGCACATTCTCTTCCTCGGAGGAAGATGTCCGCACATTACGCGCTCCCTGTCCCTGACAGAATTCAGCGATAAGCGGCGATTGTCTCTCGATAGTTGCATCATCACCGTCCACGTCTATCAGTAAGAGCGCGGCGGCATCCAGGGGAAGTCCCAAATGGAAAGCCTCTTCCACCGCCTTGATTACCGTCTTATCCATAAGTTCCATGGTTGCCGGAATAATCCCGGCTTCAACGATCTTGGCCACCGTCTTGCCGGCATCGTCAATGTCGTCATAAATGGCCAGAAGGGTCCGCCTCGCTTTCGGCTTGGGAAGAAGGCGAACCGTGATCTTCGTTGCTATCGCCAGCGTTCCTTCCGAACCGCATATCAGACGGGTCAGATCATAGCCGGTAACATCCTTCGCAGTTATCGTTCCGGTCTTCATCACTTCGCCCGAAGGCAGCACTATTTCCATGCCCAGTAAATAATCGCGGGTTACACCATACTTGATCCCCCGCATTCCTCCCGCATTCATCATCACTGCGCCGCCTATCGAGGCTACTGTGGCGCTTCCCGGATCAGGCGGATAAAACAGATTTACCGCTTCGACGGCCTTCTGAAAATCGGCAATAACAATGCCCGGCTCCACTATCGCATAGCGGTTCTCCGTATTGATCTCCAGAATTTTATTCATCTGCGTAAACGAAAGAAGGATACCGCCTTTTTTAGCCAGACACTCTCCGCCCAGACCTGAGGCTGAACCCCGGGGTGTCACGAAAACATTCTCGGCGGAAGCCAACGCCATTATCCGGGAAACTTCCTCCGTAGATACCGGAAAAAGAATCGCATCCGGCACAAACTCTAATATGGAGGCGTCATACGAATGCGTCAGAAGATCCTCCGGGGAAGTCTTGCAACGATCCTTCCCGACTATTGATACAAACTTCTGTATGACTTCTGGTCTTATCATGGGAATATCCTTTCTTGTTTAAAGAACTACGATAGGTATTGTCTTAATCTCCGGAAAGAGGAAAGACTGCGGAAAATGTCCTCGTCCTCTTCCGTATTTTACAGCAACTAACATGCCAGCATTATTACATCATTAACATGCCGTAATCACATATTATTTTATTAGAGATAACTTTTACAATATGCATATATGCACGTGCATAATTACATATCATATGCAATTATGCATATGATAGCGAATAAGACATGGTACTAGAAAGACTTTATTAGGAGAATAAAACTTATTGGGACACATTAAAAAACAGAAAAGGGATTTAGAGGGAAACGTTACCTGATTCATCAATGTCAGTACCCCCGTTGCGTAAATCTGATTAAAAAAATCAAACCTTACCCATAGCCTCTGCTAAAAGCTCGATTGGATGCACGACTCTTATCTTTTCATTCCCCAGATTGCCGTTAATCTGCAGACGGCACCCGGGACAACCGGAAGCAACCGTATCGGCGCCCGTGTTCCTGATGGACTGAATCTTGTTCTTCGTGATACTTACCGAAATATCGGGATGATCCAACTGGAAAGTTCCCCCGCCGCCGCAGCAAACATCCGCTCCAACCATTTCGGCAAAATCCAATCCCGGAATCTGTTTCAGCAACGCCCGCGGCTCATCTTTTATCTTCTGACTGCGCACGAGATGGCAGGGGTCATGGTAGGTAACACGGCCTTTTAAAGGTTGCAGATATTTCTTCAGATCGAATTTCGCCAAATACTGCGAAATATCCATAACCTTATTCTTAACCTTCTGTGCTTCCTTTGTATCCTCTCCCATCTCTCCCAGAATATGAACGTATTCTTCCTTAAAAGCCGCCCCGCAAGTGGCGCAATCCACGATGATCGCATCCACATTATCATACCGGCTGAAAGCGCTGAGATTGCTCTTGATGTTACTGAGCGCCATCTGGCGCGCACCTGATAAAAATATGGGCAAACTGCAGCATTTCAGATCCTTGGGGAAAACAACTTCCACGCCCAAACGTTGAAGCACTTTAATCGTTGAATTGCCTACGTTTTCAAAGAGAAAATTATTGGCACAACCAGGAAAATAAATTACCCGGCCCTGTGCTTTCCCGGACGGTGAAATGATTTCCGGATATTGATCCATCAACGGCTTGCCATTGAATTTGGGAAGTTTGGAAAATGATATGGCTCCTATTTTACCGTTTTTAGGTAAAAGGGCCATCAGCGGATTGCCCAGAGTCCGTCCCCAAAACATACAGAAAGGCAGTAATTGATCACTGCTGAGAACGGTAGACATTATCCGTTTCAGCAAGGGCAGTTTATATTTTTTCAAAACTTCCGCCCGCATCGCCTTGAACAACCGGTCTATTTTCACCCCGCTCGGGCAATTCACCGTACAGGTCTCACATAACAGGCATGTATAAAGGAGATTCTTGAAGCCTTCCGAAATATCAAATTTCCCTTCCTGAATCTTTTTAATTAACTGCACCTTCCCGCGCGGAGCCGCCCCTTCAACATGCAACTGCTTATATACGGGACAAGCATTCATACAAATCCCGCATTTAATGCAGTTATAGACTTCTTCTTGCAGTTCTTTAGCAATCATTTTGGGCTTACCTCCAAAAAGCTTCCCGGATTCAATATCCCCTGAGGATCAAAAACATTTTTAATGCCCCGCTGGATTTTCAGGCTGGTTGCCGAAAGCTGCTGCGGCAGATACTTGGCTTTATTGACACCGATCCCATGTTCCCCGGAAAGAGTCCCGCCGATCGTCATGGCGTACTCCACAAATTCATCCATGGCCTTTTCCACCCGCGCCATTTCCTCCTTATCCCGTTGATCGCAAAGCATCAACGGATGGAGGTTGCCATCCCCGGCATGGGCCAAAACTGCAATTTGAACATTGTTGCGCTCGCAAATTTCCTTCACCTTCTTTATCGCTTTCACCATCTGATTCACGGGCACTGTCGCATCCTCGATCAGACAGGTCGGACGCAGTCTGGCAATGCAGCCGAAAGCCGCACGACGGGCAGCCCAAAGCTGCACATTCTCTTCCTCGGAGGAAGATGTCCGCACATTACGCGCTCCCTGTCCCTGACAGAATTCAGCGATAAGCGGCGATTGTCTCTCGATAGTTGCATCATCACCGTCCACGTCTATCAGTAAGAGCGCGGCGGCATCCAGGGGAAGTCCCAAATGGAAAGCCTCTTCCACCGCCTTGATTACCGTCTTATCCATAAGTTCCATGGTTGCCGGAATAATCCCGGCTTCAACGATCTTGGCCACCGTCTTGCCGGCATCGTCAATGTCGTCATAAATGGCCAGAAGGGTCCGCCTCGCTTTCGGCTTGGGAAGAAGGCGAACCGTGATCTTCGTTGCTATCGCCAGCGTTCCTTCCGAACCGCATATCAGACGGGTCAGATCATAGCCGGTAACATCCTTCGCAGTTATCGTTCCGGTCTTCATCACTTCGCCCGAAGGCAGCACTATTTCCATGCCCAGTAAATAATCGCGGGTTACACCATACTTGATCCCCCGCATTCCTCCCGCATTCATCATCACTGCGCCGCCTATCGAGGCTACTGTGGCGCTTCCCGGATCAGGCGGATAAAACAGATTTACCGCTTCGACGGCCTTCTGAAAATCGGCAATAACAATGCCCGGCTCCACTATCGCATAGCGGTTCTCCGTATTGATCTCCAGAATTTTATTCATCTGCGTAAACGAAAGAAGGATACCGCCTTTTTTAGCCAGACACTCTCCGCCCAGACCTGAGGCTGAACCCCGGGGTGTCACGAAAACATTCTCGGCGGAAGCCAACACCATTATCCGGGAAACTTCCTCCGTAGATACCGGAAAAAGAATCGCATCCGGCACAAACTCTAATATGGAGGCGTCATACGAATGCGTCAGAAGATCCTCCGGGGAAGTCTTGCAACGATCCTTCCCGACTATTGATACAAACTTCTGTATGACTTCTGGTCTTATCATGGGAATATCCTTTCTTGTAATTTCATTTAATAAATTATCTCTTCGCCTTAATTTGACAAATGCAAAATATTTTTTATTCTACCGAATTGGATTGAAACCTCCAAGAATTTTTAATTTCTAAGGGAGTTTAAAAGCTCCACCGGGTAGAGAGTAAGCTGGGGTACGTATGATATTATCAAAAGCGCCACAACCATTGCCGCGAGGAGTGGAATTGCCCTCTTTGCCAGTGGTTCCATCCTGGAACCGGAAATACTCGCAGCAACATAAAGGTTGATACCTACCGGCGGAGTAACAAGTCCGATACCCAGATTGGTAACCATAACAACCCCGAAATGAACCGGATTTATTCCCACTGCAAGTACTATAGGAACCAGAATGGGCGTCAGAATAATGAGCGCGGCAGCTGTTTCCATGATAGCCCCTATAAAAAGCAGAAATACATTAATTATCATCAATAACACGATCGGGTTTTTAGATAAGCTCAAGAGAGTAGCGGCAATTTGCTGGGGAATCTTCTCCCGGGTAAGCACCACAGCAAAAATGGCGGCACAACCGATAATAAACATAATAATGGCGGAAGTGATGACAGTACTGCTCAGCGCCTTTTGCACTCCCTTAAAATCAAGTTCACGGTAAATCCAGGCACTCACAATATAACCATAAACCACGGCTACCACAGCGGCTTCGGTGGGAGTAAAAACTCCTGCGTAAATACCGCCCAATATTATGACCGGCATAAACAGGGCCAGAATGGAATCTTTGAATGCTTTACCAATTTCCCTGAAATTTGAACGTTTCTCCCGACCACCATAGCCATCTTTTCTTGATATGAAATAGGATGTAATCATCAGACAAAGACCCATCACAATCCCCGGACCAAATCCGCCCATAAACAGGTCTCCGATGGAGACACAGGCTCCTACCCCGTACAGCACCATGGGTATGCTGGGAGGGATGATGATCCCGATAGCTCCCGAGCAGGCCTGAACGGCCCCGGAAAATTCCCGGTTGTATCCCTTAAGCACCATGGCCGGAATGAGAATAGATCCCAGTGCGGCAGTGGTTGCCGCCCCTGAACCGGAAATGGCGGCAAAAAACATACCACCCAGCACTGAACAAATAGCCAGTCCTCCGGTTATGTGACCGGTCAGAGTATTAGCAAACGCTATCAGTCTTTTGGATATACCCCCCGCAGCCATCAGATTGCCGGCCAGCACAAAAAAAGGGATAGCCATAAGCGGGAAACTGTCCGTTCCGCCGAACATTCGCTGAGGCACTATTAAAAGAGGCATGGAACCGCTGAAAAAAAATGCCGCCGCCGCACCCAATCCCAGACAAATGGCAATGGGTGCACCGAATATTAATAAAAAAATTGCAACTATAAAAAGTGTAAAAGCCATTATTGCACCCCCCCTCTTCTTTTCTTCCAGACATTCTGTATTTCAACCAGAGAATTGAGGATAAGCAAGATACCGCCGACCGGAATGACTATATAAACATACCCCATGGGGATTTCCAAGGCAGCTGACGGCTGCATCACTGAAGTAGTCACAAACATTGTCCCGTAAAAAACAAGTATTGCATAAAAGATACAAGATATGCAGATAATCAGAATGTTCATCGGTACCCTTATGACAAGGGGCAACAGATTCACAAGAACCTCAACGTAGGGATGAGCTTTTTTTTCAACGGCGAGGGCGGCGCCTAAGAATGTTGTCCAGACCATAACATAACGGGCCACCTCCTCCGACCACGAAAGGGGTACCGTGAGAAGAAACCTGAATATCACCTGGAGAAACACCACCACCACCATAACGACCAGCAGTATGTTCAAAAACTGTTCGGACACTCTATTAACTCTTTTTACCACAGAGGCAAACATAGCACTCAACCACCCTTTCCAAAACAAGAGAGAATTAATTAACCCGTGGACGGGCGAATTTTGAAAGCGCCCGCCCACAGAAATTACTTAATCATGCAGAAAATTACTTATTTTGCTTTGAGAATTTGATTAATGATATCGGCACCGATAGCTTTTGAGTGCTTGTCATATACCGATTTCACCTTTTCACGGAAGAGAGCTGTATCTGGGTAATTAACTTTCAGGCCGGCCTTTTGCATGTCTGCCAGGTATTTAGCTTCATCTGTTTTCAGAATGCCACGTTCCACATTGGCGTTGGTCATAGCTAATTCCTTGAACGCGGTCTTGATGTCAGCCGGGAAAGTGTCCCATAATTTCTTGCTGACCATCAGTACCATCGGAGAGTAATTATGGTTGGTCATGCTGAGATATTTTTGCACTTCATAAAGGCGGGTAGTATAGATAATTGCCAGCGGGTTTTCCTGGCCGTCTACCGTACCCTGCTGCAGGGCGGTGTATACTTCGGCAAACGCCATGGGAGTGGGATTCGCCCCCAGAGTTCTCCATGACTCCAGATGAATGGGATTTTCCATGGTCCGCATTTTGAGATTTTTAAGATCTTCCGGTTTATTGATCGGACGTTTGGAATTGGTAAGGTTGCGGAAGCCGTTTTCCCAGAAGGCCAGTCCGATTAATCCTTTAGCAGTCATGCTGTCCAGCAGCTTCTGGCCGATAGGACCATCGAGCACTCTGATGGCATTATCACGATCCTTAAACAAGAACGGCAGATCAAAAAGCTTCATTTCGGGCACAAAATTACCGAGAACTGCAGAGGTTGTCAGTGCAAAATCCACCGTACCGATGCGGGCGCCTTCAATCATTTCACGCTCTCCGCCGATAGCGGCCTCCGGAAAGACGTCAAATTTTACACGTCCGCCGGTTCTTTGTTCCATTTGTTTGCCCATCTCAATAAGCGTGAGATTCATCGCATGTGAGGCGGCTGCAACGTGCCCTCCCTTCAGAACCCATTTGTCCGCTGCTGAAGCCTTGGATACAAAACCCATGGACAAAGTTGCCAACATTACAACCAACACCAACAAACCCATCAGTTTCAATTTTTTCATTGAACATTCCTCCTTAGAAGTATTACAGGTTTATTTTTTCTGTTCGCCCCGTTTCTATTTTCTAATATTACTATTTTTTGTGTGTGTCAATCTGTGTGTTGGAATGGTGTTAAGAGTTGGTTGATTTTTATCTTTTCGCCTTCTTGTTTTTCCTTTATCGTCTTTAAGCAATCCTCAGGTTGAATAATCTCCTGTACGCATTTCTCTCTTTTCTGCGGCAGTATATATACTGTAAATTACTAAAAGGAGCTTTTACAAAATATTTTTTTATATAATTTAGAGCAACTAATGTGCCAGCATATTTATGCTGATAACATATTGTAATAACAAATAATTATTAAATAGCAGAGCATATTATATGCATATTTGCATATGCATTATTACACAAAGCTATGCAACTACGCATATAACAGATGATAATATAAGAATAAATTCGGCAAACTTTTAAGGATATATATTTAAAGAAAGATTTTCTCGTCTTTTGGTAAGACTTAATTTTTTCTTTTTTCTCGTAAGAGTTGATATATCTATTTTCAAATCCTTGGCTGCTTCAATCATGTTTCCATGTAGAGACAAGGCTTTTTCAATTATATCTCTCTCAAACTGACTAACCAGAACTTTCAAAGATCCAACCCGTTCACGAGACCCTGTTGATTCAACCTGCAGAGGCTCTCCCTTGTCATAGATTTTCATTCCGCTTCTTATATCACCAACTTTTATTTCATCATTAGGATACATGATAACCAACCGTTCAATAATATTTTTCAACTCACGCACATTCCCCGGCCAGCCATAGTCGATTAACAATCGTATACCCTCCGGAACAATATATTTTTTCGCTTTATATATTTTATTGAAGTGCTCGATGTAATGATAGATTAACGGTTCAATATCAGATCTTCTTTCCCGGAGAGGCGGAATATTAATCTGAATGACATTCAACCGATAATACAGATCTTGCCTGAATTTCCTTTCTTCAATCATATGCTCAAGATTGCGGTTGGTTGCGGCAATAATCCGCACGTCAATGGGCAAATTGATGAGCCCACCGATTCTTTTGATTTCCTTATCCTGTATGGCATTCAATAACTTTGATTGCAGTTCGAAAGGCAGTTCACCGATTTCATCCAAAAAGAGGGTACCCTTGTTCGCTGTCTCGAATAACCCTTGTTTACCTTCCTTGCGCGCATTTGTATACGAACCCTTTTCGTATCCGAACAGCTCTGATTCCAGCAAACTAGCCGGCAAAGCAGCACAATCTATTTTCACAAAAGTGCCATATTTTTTTCGATTACTGTTTTCATGGATATATCGAGCGATAACTTCCTTGCCGACTCCCGATTCTCCTTTAATAAGTACGGTTGCATCTGAACCGGCAACCCTTTTTGACAACAAGACAATATTTTTTGCCTCATCACTCTCTGAAACAAACCTGGTTGCTGCAGGTTCAAGTTTTTCTTCCAGCAGGTCGAGTCTTTTCTTGTATTGTTCGATTAATAAATGCGATTGTTGCATCCTTTTCTGCATATTATTTAGTTCTGTTAAATCCCGTAGACAGCTGACCACACCGATAACTCGTTTATGTTTGTCAAATACGGACGTAGCAGAGACTAAAACGTCCTGACCGCTCGGGTATCTCAGCACTTCTGTTTTGCTGATATTATCCTTGAGGACCATCAAATTAATCGCCTTTTCTATATAACGATTTTCAACCAGATATGAAGAATGCTTCCCGGCCAATTCATTCCTATCAATCATCGTTATTCTTTCAAATCCCTCATTTGCCGCAACATAATAACCGTCCTTATCCGCAACGAATACACCGTCCGGAACAGCTTCAATAATGGACCGCACGATTTCCAAATCCACTCTCGATAAAGTCCAGGAAGTATCCATCAGATTCCCCAGGACGGCCGGTTTCCCCTGATAAATTATCGGAGTAACGGTTTCCATGAGCCATCTTGTTTGACCGTCCTTTGTAAGTATTCTGAATTCATAGGGAGAGTTGCGTTCGCCACGCAACATTGCTTTGGAATTAGAGAGAATATATTTTCTATCCTCAGGATGGACAATATCCAGGGCCTTAGTACCAATCAGTTCGGCCTCCGGGTAACCGGCAAAACTTGCCGCTCTTGAATTAATAAAACTAAACAAACCATTCTGCAATACATAGACTCCGGCAAAAGACTTTTTGGCCAGAGTCTCGTAAAGTTCTTCAGCCTCGCGTAGTTTTTTCTCTGCTTTTTTCCTCTCGGAAATGTCCCGAATGGAACCAATCATCCGGAAAGAAAAGGCATCATTATTGCCGGATATGATTTTTGCAGTGATAGAACAATTAATGACCGCACCGTCTTTCCTTTTAAGCAAAACCTCATAATCGCATACCTGTCTTTGTTTTCGAACAATTTTTATAAGTTCATCCCTGCTGTCCGGTTCCGCATATAGGGTGAGTACCGATTTACCGATCAATTCATCTCGTTTGTAATGTAAGATCTGTTCTACTGAAGGTGAAAATTCTAAAATAGTCCCATCAGCGGATGTTTCATAAAGGATATCCTGTATGTTCTCAAATATAAATTCATAATGATTTTCATTTGCTTCGGACTTAGTTGTTCTTGATCGATTATTATTCATATGATCACTCGGCTCCGGTGCTTCTTATTGATGTTATCAATTATATATTTACTATTTCCACCGTTTTGTATAGATAACTTCCATGCTTTTTAAACGCATTAATCGGTAAATTTGCTTTTTATTTAATTATTGCGTAATTCGTTTTCAATGCACCGGCATCTTGTCTTTTTCGTAAAATAGCGAAGACTTATATGCACATTTGCATATGAATTGCAACAATGCATGTGCATATATACGCAGATCTATCGGCTGTTTAAATAATTATATGTGATTACAGTGTATTAACAATACAAATATCATGGCACATTAATTGCGAAAAGCGTATAAAAAGCTTTGTAAAAGTTCGATTTAGTAATTGACAGGGTTACTTTAACATTAAAAGAGGAAAAGAAGCACAAGGTAAGCAAACGTAATCAACATTAACAATTCAGATTATCAGGAGGAACAAATGGCGACAGTTAAACTTATTGAGTATGAAAACGCTTCAGCAGATGTCAAAGCTGTCTTTGACGACATCAAGAGAACTCGGAACATTAAAGACGTTAACAATTTCTGGAAAGCCCTGGCCAACCACCCGGAGACATTGAAGCGCACATGGGAAACCCTGCGTGAAGTCATGAAGCCGGGGGCACTCGATATTGTTACCAAAGAAATGATTTACATTGTGATGTCCATTGCGAATAACTGTGATTATTGTATTCATTCCCATACCGCCTCAGCTTTCGCGAAAGGCATGAGTGAGGCCCAGTACCGGGAATTGATAGCGGTGGTGGCAATAGCATCTCAAACCAATAACCTGGCAACCAGCATGAAGGTTCCCGTTGATCCGCAGTTCTTAAAAAGCTAAATATAATGATATTTCTTCCACATTAAAAAAGCCCCTCTGATAAATCAGAGGGGCTTCATGTATTAAATCCGGCGGCACCTACTCTCCCACACAGTCGCCCATGCAGTACCATCGGCGCAAAAGAGCTTAACTTCCGTGTTCGGGATGGGAACGGGTGTGACCTCCTTGCGATAGCCACCGAAATTTATCTCTATATAAAATTGCATGACAATGCATACCGCTATGTTGAAATCCAAGCACTATAGTTAATTATAAGACCATAAATAATTATTATGGCCAAGCCGCACGACCGATTAGTATCAGTTAGCTTAACACATCACTGTGCTTACACATCTGACCTATCAACCTCGTCGTCTACAAGGGGTCTTCAGTCTTGATGTCTCCATCAAGAGGGATATCTTATCTTGAGGTGGGCTTCCCGCTTAGA
>MVRV01000148.1 GCA_002068015.1 Smithella sp. PtaU1.Bin162 | reverse complement strand
CGGAGTTTCAGATATTGAGACTGTTGAGATGATCGCTGAAAATCCATATATGCAGTATTTCATAGGGCTTGAGTCTTTTTCAAAGAAAGCACCGATGGAGGCCAGCCTTCTCACATGGTTTCGCAAACGCATATCTGCCGAGATGCTGTCTGAGATTAATGACTATATCATCGGACGCAAAGTGATCGGTGAGACAGAGAAAAAAGACCCGCCCGACGAACCGCCGGCGGCAGGCGGCGGCAAAAATGAAGATGAAAACAAAGGGACGCTGATACTGGACGCGACATGCGTACCATCTGACATTCAGTTTCCGACGGATATATCACTGCTCAACGAAGGCAGAGAATGCCTTGAGGGAATTGTTGACGAGCTGCATGAATTGGGACTCACGAACGGTGTTAAGCCCAGAACGTATCGGCAGGTTGCCCGTCGTGACTACCTTCGGTTTGTGAGGAACCGCAAGCCCGCAAAGAAACTGATCCAAAAGGCCATCAAGCATCAGCTTGGCTATATGCGTCGTAATCTTGCGGCGATCGAAGGCTTTGATATAACAAAACTATCGTCTAAATCGCAGCAAAGGCTGGGGGTGGTGCGCAAACTGTATGAACAGCAAAAGCAAATGTACGAAAACAAAACGCATCAAGTATCGGACCGGATCGTGAGCATTCATCAGCCTTGGGTAAGGCCTATCGTTCGTGGCAAAGCGACAGCAGATGTTGAGTTCGGAGCCAAGGTAGCCATCAGTGTGGTTGGCGGGTATACCAGAATAGAAAATTTAAGCTGGGATGCTTACAACGAGAGTACAACACTTCAGGCGACAGTTGAAAGATACAAAGAGCAAACAGGATTTTATCCACAGCGAATACTCGCTGACAAGATATACAGAACCAGAGACAACCTGCAATACTGCGATAAGCACCATATTCATATGAGCGGCCCAAAACTTGGACGTCCGCCGAAGGATAAGGCGCTCTATGCGCAGCAATGCCGTGATGAACGCAGAGATGCTGGAGAGCGAAACGAAGTTGAGGGTAAGTTTGGAACCGGCAAGCGTTGTTACGGGCTTGATCGGCTCACTGCCCGCCTGAAATCTACCTGTGAGACTCAGATACACATGATCGTAATGACCATGAATCTTTGGAAACGGTTAAGGAATTTTTTACGCCAAAATTGCAGATTGATCTCTCAGGTGATTTGGAAGCTGATATATGCTGTAACGACTCGACGAATTCAAATGGCTGTGTAAATCAGCAGACCCTAATATAGTACGTGGTATGGCAGGCGTATGGCGCGCAACATAGAATGCCGCTGGCTCTACGGTAGCGCCGCGGCAAGGTTCGCCACACTGGCCGATGTTTTACGATGTGTTGGTCGCCATAGGCAATAATAACCGATTTAGTTTTATGCCGAATTGGACGATACAATATACTGTAGATAAAAATTAATGACCAAACCATTAATTACTGAAGTCTACGCTTACGAGCGATGCGGATACATGAGGGTTTTATGCTTGCAATAATAAAAGAGTTATTTATAAATCTAATGATAATCATAGCCATACTGACTTTAGGCAATATGATTGTTAGGGATAGTTTAATAAAGAAGAGTAAGAAACATTCATTTATAATCGGTATATTATCCGGTGTTTTCGGCTGTTTGCTTATGCTTTTCAGCGTTCGTATCTTCCCTAATATTATTATCGACTTCCGCTGCATACCAATTCTGTTAATGGGAATATACTTCTCTTTGTCCGCAACGATGGCATCCTCAATGGTCATAGGGATCTTTAGGGTTGCTGTTTACGGGCTTAACATGGCTTCATTTTCCGGTCTGATAACAGCTTTATTTTTGGGATTGGTGTGTGGTTTAATAGGCAAACAAAACATTGGGATTAAAAATAAATGGATTTTTTCTGGGATTGTCGCCTGCGTTGTCCCCGGGATATCCTTTGTTCTTCTGCTGATGGGTTCGAATAACTTGTATTTGATTGTGCTTGTATACGTAATCAGCACAGCTTTAGCGGTACTGTTGACCTCCCAGTTTATGAAATATATTGTGAAATCGAATGAAGAATATTATCTGGCTAAAGAATCTTTGAATAAGGACTTCTTAACAGGCCTCCAAAATATAAGATATTTTGATACGTCGCTGAATCAGAATCTGGATGAAGCGAAAAAGACACAAAAGCCTATTTCCCTGCTCTTTATGGATATTGATTTTTTCAAAAAGGTCAATGACACATATGGGCACCTGAATGGGGACATCGTGTTAAAAGAAGTGGGCCAAATACTTAAAAGGCTTTCCAGGGACACAGATGTTGTAGCCAGAAAAGGCGGTGAGGAATTTACAGTCCTATTACCGGACTGTGATGCCTCAAAAGCGGTTAAAGTTGCGGAGCGGATCAGAAAAAAAATCGAGGAGAATATTTTTGTTTCGGACCAAAAGGAAGAAATAAAAATAACCGTCTCCATAGGTGTCTCATCGTTTCCCGAAACCATAGCTGATGAGGAGAAATTAATCGAGCAAGCGGATATCGCTTTGTACAAGGCTAAACGTTCCGGAAGAAATAAAGTATGGGTTGCCCCCTGAGAACTATATCGATTATTTAATAAGAACTTTTATTGATTTGGCGTCATATGTGATTAACCCATCTTCTTTCATTTTGGCTAACTCCCGCGAAAGAGATGTTCGCTGAATCCCGATTCTGTCGGCCAGCGCTTTTTTTGTCATATACAGCTGTATATGATAAGTCCCTTGCCTTTTGATTTCATGATCCAGAAAACTGATAAGGCTTCCCCTAATAGTTTTTTTGACATAGCGGTTTATTTTATCCCCCAAAATAAATGCATGATCCGAAACGTATTCGAGGTACATCCGCAAAAAGTTACGATTAGTGCAAAGCAAATCAAAAAGAAGGTCTTTATTGATTTCAAGTATTATAGCAGGCTGCTTAGAGACCACTGACATAGGATAAAAAGCGCTTTTGGAAAACAGTAAATTGCCCCCCAACAAATCATCATGGAAAAACTCCGCGATTGTCATCAGCCCGCCGGATTCATCGATCCTTTCCACCGCAACTCTTCCGGAAAGGATGATCTCCAATTTCGTGCACGGCTCGTTTGCCATATGGATAACTGAATTTTTCCCATATGATAGAAGGCGAAAGTGTCTCGCATTCAAATAGGTTTGAACTTCTCTTGATGACAGGGCTTTAAGCAAAGAAGAATTTTCTAATAACTTTTCATGCTGCATATAAAACACCTCAAAGTGTTACCATGGTAACGCCCTTTTTTTAATTATAATCCTATACTGTAAACAGAGCAAGGCTGAATGAGGTTATCCGTTCACAATGAACCTTAACCGGCCCTGGTTTCAAAATTAAAGGGGGAGCTTATATGAAAGTGTCTGTAACGGTAATCAGACTGGTATTCCTGGCTCTTTTCATCTTTCTTGTTGCTACAGGAAAAATGTTTTTCTGGCTTGCGTTGTTTGGCGTTAGTCTTGTGGCAGCAATATTCTTTGGGAGGATTTATTGCGGTTACGCCTGTCCGATGAATACCCTGATGATACCGACGGAATGGATTTCGAAGAAATTAAAAATACAAACGGACAGGAGACCGAGATGGCTTAAGAGTAGTGTTTTCGCCTGGGTATTTCTCGCCATCACGATAGCATTAATGATTTTGTCCCAAGGAGTCTTGCGCCTTAGTTTGCCTATTCTGCCGATCTGGTTAGCCATCTCTGTGCTGGTAACGCTAAGGTATAAGCCGGAAGTGTTTCACAACTTCATCTGCCCGTTTGGTACATTACAGAATACTTTTGGAAGATTTGCACTTTTGACCAAAAAGGTCAAAGCCCCAGCCTGTATCGGTTGCGGATTATGTGAGGCAGCTTGCCCATCGGGCGCTATTGCGGTACAAGACGGTGATAACAAAGCCATTATTGATAGAAAAGTATGTCATCAGTGCACAAACTGCTCTGATATCTGCCCCGATTCGGCAATAACATACGGAAAAAGGATCCGCCTCAACAATGATCGAGGATAAATACAGAGACTCAGATTTTAAAATATTAAAATTTCCAGGAGTATTATGGTATAATCATCTTCAAGGTCTTCCCCGTAAGAGAACGGAAAAGAAGGCCGCAGATATTGCAAATCATTAGCATCATTGTTTAATGGCTATATAGTATTCAACATGCAAAACGCAGAGATATCAAGGAGGCATGGAATTATGGTTGAACAGGTATTTAAACTATCTGTTGGCAACGAAAAGGCTGTAGAGAAGGTCGTATTCGATGAGAATATTCACTATCTCCACATGGTGTTTAACAAAGATGAGGGCTTGCCGGAGCACTTCTCCAATTCCAATGTATATATGACCGTCGTCCGCGGAAGGCTCTCCATCGGTCTGGATGAACAGGAAGTCCATGAATATGAGGCGGGGACACTTCTGAAAATACCGTACAAAACCAAAATGAACGTCAAAAACCTGCACGCCGAAACATTGGAACTTATCATCGTGAAAGCGCCGGCCCCTAGGAGTTGACGCTTGGGTTGACAGGCATGTAACCACTGATTAAAAATATTGGGAGGAATAGAGATGGGGAAAGCCACGCAGGATTTGAAAAAAGAGCACGATGCGATCCTTTACGTTCTGCAGATAATGGATAAAATGATGCTTTCGGGTGCCGGCGAGGAAGAAACCCTGCTTCGTTATTACGATGAGGTCGTTTTCTTTCTGAAGACATTTGCCGATATGTGCCACCATGGCAAAGAAGAGAACTATTTGTTTAAGGCCCTCGTTAAGAAAGGCGTTCCAAATGAAGGAGGTCTCATTGGCGCGATGTTGCAAGAGCACGCCCAAGGCAGGGATTATATCGCGCAGATGGGCCGTTGTCATACCAAGAAGGATATTGCCGGGTTCAATCGCGCCGCTGCACACTACCGCGACTTGCTGAAGCGCCATATAGATAAGGAGAACAATGTCCTTTTCCCGATGGCGGACAATATGATCGATGAACAGGAGCAGGATATTCTGTTCGAGCAATTTGAGCAGTTCGAGGAAAATATCATCGGGCATGGCATTCATGAGAAGCTGCACGCCATGATCGATACCTGGGCTGAAGCTTTCAGGGTGGAATGATCTGGATTTATGAAAATATAGTTAACGTAAATTCAATAGTATCATTGCATTCTCTGCGGCGGATAACGTCATTGCGGCCGGTCGTCTTTCAAAATTGCAGGTCGGCAACGTCTAAAAGAATAAGATATCGATATCCCCGTCATGCTTTCAACCGGCTTATATAGCCGATAAGCGTTTTAATCACTTTTTTGTTATTCGGAGTGTTGTATGTTTTTTCTCCGGCGGTAGTTGTGAGAAAGTCCCAGAAGGCAGCCGTCATGTTCTCTTCATTGATCGCCAAGATTATGGGCGGTGTTGATGTCTTTGCGACAATTAATCCAATATCTTCCTTTGCATAAATCATATATCGGGCGTCGGTTTCTTTTGTTATGAGGCAGACGTGAAAGCCTGAATACTCTTTTAGCAAAGAAACAATGTTTTCAAGATGCATTATGTATTCAGGGGCCGAGTAGTATATTGTACCTCCATAAAGAATATCGGAAAACGCCACCGCCACCCTGCCGTTTCTCACGTCTTGCGGATCCGGGAGGCGGATGATTTCAGTAAAGCTGATGACATCTATGTTCTTTTTGAAAAGCTCCATTCGATTTTGAAAATAAACGGAAGGGTCAAAACCCAAATGGCTGATACGCCCCATAATAGAGGATATAACGCTTTCCGGCATCGTTAAAAGCGAAAGGGATTCTGTTTTAATAATGGCGTCTGCCTGTTCCTTTTCAAATTCATACAGCGTGTTCATATAAGCATGCTGGTTAGCCGCTGCAAAGATGCGCATAAGCGGATTGCAAAGCCTAAAATAATGGTTAAACTCCTGTTCAACGGCTTCAACAGCCTGCGCGTCTCTAATCAGAAAATTGGCCGCCTCATTGATCATGCTGCCTACTGAAGTAGATATAACCGCTGCCGTTCCGGGAGCGATAAAGAGCGTACGCTTGAAGATGCCGTCCCGCTTTTTGGGGTAATAATAAGGCTCGATCAAACCCGTCATGTAAAGCGGCATCCATTGAACTATGGCGCTCAGCATTTCGTCCAAATCCCGGCTGACCGTATGAATAATCTTGATTTTGGTTCCTTTTGCCAGAACCTCTGACATCAGGGAAGCCCATTTTGCCGTGAAGGCTGGATCGGATGTCATCCAATCGGTGGGTTCATCGCTGAAGAGCAAGAGGTTTAAAGGCTTGTTTTGTACGAGAACCTCGGACAAAAAGCATATGACCGCCTCTCGCTTCCCTTCTATCCCGAAAAGGACGGAGGTCTCACAGGCCGGAATGGTAAAACCACCCGGCTTTACAGCAGAGGGCATTCGGACAGGCGTCTTGTCTGCAATACGGGAGAGAAAAAGGCCGACATTTTGAAACTCGGGACTCTGCGTATTGGTCAGCCATTCGATTATCTTATCGCATAGTTCGCTTTCCGTTAATTCGGAGGATATTTTCAGCGTGTCGTAAAGAATTTTTCGTTGGTAGCTTTCACTGCAATGCCTTGAGAAATACTTGGCCATGGTTTTGATATAAGAATCGCCTTTTGAAGGGCTTCGCTGGCCGCGTCGAAGCCGGCTGATAAAGGAAGGATCCAATGAGGCGTACATGGAAAGAGAACTATTTGTGGTATTTGTTATTTTCATCAGAAAATCCAGCTTTTCACAAAAGTACATTCCCCCACCTCCCACCTCATTATACTGAATATATCGGCCAAATACAATGATCTTGGCACGTTTCGTGCCTTGTTTTTTTGGCAATGACAGATCGCTCAATCCTATGGATAGGGCTTAACCATTTTTATATAATGAAAACAAATAACTATGTCTCAACTATGTATCAACAGGAATCAATAGATACTGAATACTTAGGAGGATATTACCATGATAAAATGGCTCATTACGATATTATTGGCAGCAGTTATTTTCCTGATGCTTTCGGCCTGCGGCGCTGCCAAAAGAAGAAAAGCTAGTTTGCCCAAATTTATGTGAAGGAAGTGTTTATATGAAGCTGAAGCGTTTTCTAGGTATACTCATGACAGCCTTGCTGTTCCTTTTGCCGATACAGACGGTACGCGCAGAAACGGAGCCGGTAACAGGCTATTGGAAGCTGAAAGTGACAGCTGTCAACCAAAACGATTCCGTAACAGAGGCTATGGTTCAGGCTAATTCCAATATTGTGAGCCATAACTATGAAATCCATCCCGGCGGCGGAAGCATGTCTACAACTCTGAAAAGCGGTGATAACAATATAACGATTAAATCTTCCCATACCTTCGAGGCGCCGGAGATACTGGTACCAGGCCAGACAGTATCCATACGCATCACCGCGGCGGACGCAGGCTCTTCCAACAGCAATTACTATATCTCGCATTCCACATCTGCTGGCAAGTGGATCAACAATGGCGGACGCTGGAAATCCTATGGCGAACCGCTTAACGCGGCTACCGGCACATTTGTTACGGCGCAAAACCCAGACAAATCGCTTACGCAGGGAGAAAAAACCGCAGAGTTTATTGTCCCCGAAAAGGCGGACGCTTTTACCATACATTTTTCCATACTGGGCGGATCGGCGCCCGGCCCCATGGTCATAAACTACGACTATGACTATGTGGAAGGCGATCCGGCCGGGGCAGCTACCACGCCGACGCCTTCTCCTTCGCAAAGCATAAACCCAATTGAGCCAGATACAAAAGAGCCGGCGCCCCCGACGCCTTCGAAGTATCCTTCAATGAAGGATTATGACAATTATATCGATTATCTTGCCTCTAGGGATATGCTTGATTACATCGATGAGGATGCGGGAGTTGTTTTTTCTGACCTGAGTGGACAGGTGGAGGTATTTGTGGTGGATAGGGACGACCCGGAAGGCGGACAATGGGAATTTGCGAAGATCGACAAAGTTCTCAAAACAGGCATGCGAATCCGTACAGGTTTAGATAGCAGCGCCATTTTAAGCTTTGCCGATATGTCAACCTTTGTAATGAAACCCAATACAGAGATCATTTTAAGCTCACCTACCCAAAAGGAAAATAAACTGATTTTGGCGGCTGGTAACATATGGGCAAATGTCAAGAAGATGGTCAAAGACGGTACGATGGATATTGAGATGAGCTATGCAGCCGGCGGCATCAGAGGTACTATATTCGTCTGCGAGGAGGATGGCGCCAATTCCACCTTAAAGGTAATTGAAGGTAAAGTAAAATTTACCGATAAATCAACAGGCGATGTAACGATGGTATCCGGCGGTGAGATGATCACAGCCGGTGAGAATGCAACACCGCTTCAGGATTTCAACATTCAGGAAGAACATGCAAGCTGGGAATCCTATGCCCCAGGTCATGCCATTACAAATAAATCCAACACAGTGTGGTTTATTGTAGCCGCCGTTGGTGGAGCCCTTCTTATTGCGGTGATCCTTATACTCATAGCAGTACGCAGAAAAAAGGCAAGGTACGCCCCCGTTTATGCTGCGCCCGGCTATGTATCCGGAGCGAATAAACTTGATTTAAAAGCCGCGGCGAGCTTTTGTTCAAACTGTGGCAATAGAATAGATGCCGGATCCTCTTTTTGCAGTAAATGCGGGAATAAAATAGGATGAACCCAAAATAAGGCTTAAAAGACCCCTTATCAAAAAAGGATAGGAGTTAATCATATGTTCTGTTCTTGCTGTGGAAATACGATAGATGAAAACCAAAGCTTTTGCAGCCGCTGCGGTGCATCTTTTGGAAAAGGCCCGGTTCAATCTCAGCTTATCGGTTTTTCTCCCAGAATAAACGATGCTGCTTTTACAGCGTATAAGAAAAAATCAAGAAGCTGGTCCTTTATTTTCTCTTTCATATTGGCTGTTATTGCAATCGTTGCGTTCCCAATATATGGTAATGCAACGGGCGAAATCGACTGGCCGTTTTCACTTTATTATGGATTAGGCATTGGCGGCATGTTTATTATCATTGCTATTTTGCAAACCATCAAAAGAGGCGTGGATAAAACATGGGACGGCGTTGTAGCGGATAAATATACCTATATAAGTTATGAGCGGAACCGAAATGGCTACCGCATTCCCCACACGGTTTATGTCCTTAAAGTAAAAAAAGACACTGGCGGGTCAAAAAAACACAAATGGAGGGATAGCCCGGGGCTGTACGATTATTATAATATTGGAGACAGGGTGCGTCATCATAAAGGCTTTTATTATTACGAAAAATATGATAAATCACAGGATACACAAATTATGTGTGCTGCATGCATGGCATTTATCGATATCGGTGAAGAGACGTGTACAAAATGTAAATGTCCTTTATTAAAATAAGAGAAGGAGTTCTAATGTGGGAACTAATACTGGAATATTGTTAATGCATAAATTACTCTCCTGGGAGTTCATAATTGTGGGAATGCTTTCATCGGATGACTAATACCGTTGCATTTGGAATATAGGAAACGGCGAAAAGGCAGGGCCGTTGAAAAGGCAATTAGTTTAGGAGGAAATTATAATGATGAAAAGATGGCTAGCGATTCTACTGACAGGCGTTATTCTGGTGATGTGCTGCGCCTGTTCTATTAGCCCGACAAGCCCTTTGGCAACTGGCAGCAGTGACAGCACCGGTGGCATGGAACAGGTGGCGTTGACCCGTCCGCCAGTATCGGAAGAACAACAGGTGGCCAACGCCGCCGCCGCATCGGCGGTTCGCTCGTATGTGGAGGCGCGCATCAAAACAGATGCGTTTGTGGCGGCCGACTTCAAAAATATGACGGACGATGAGACAACCCAGATGGTCAACGAATTGGCTGATCTGTGGAAAACATCGCTGGATGAGGCGAACGCCGCCAAAAGCAGCGCAGCCAATATCAAGTCTGCAATGGGGGAATCCGGGATTGTAATGTTGCGTCTGAGCGCATCGACAAAGACGGAATTATCGGCAATTTCTGACGGCGGCGTAGCGCCTGCAAACTTTGACCCTCAAACCTGGGCTGAGAACCTGACAAAGCAGTATGACGCCATCAAAGGCGCAAATACAGTCAAACAATTGGCCGCCCAACTTGGCACGGACGCAAAGCAGGCATACGCGCAATTGACGCTTGCGCAAGATATTATCCGCAGCAGCGCCACGGAGGACGCCGCCTACTATGATAAGCTGACAAAAATAGCCCAAACCACAAAGACGGCATGCAAGGTCGGCTTATTTGTCACCGCCACGATTGCAACAGGAGGTGGCACGCTGGGAACCCTCGCGGCAAGCAGCATGACCCTGGCCCAGGCTAGCGCCGTAGTTATAGGCGGTACAGATTGTATTGTGGACGTGGCGTCGACGGGCAGTACCATCCTGCTGGGGGAGAACAGCCAAGTCACTGCGGTCTTCAATGAGAAGCTGAAAGATAAGCTGGCACCGGTATCGGCGGTAGTGGGGTTGCTGACATTCAACACATCTTCAGCCGGCGAGCAGATCGCCTATATAGGCGATACGCTGTCAGATTGGTTTTTTGAAAAAAAGATACTGGGCATTAAAGTGTCCGGCAGTTCCGAGGGCATGTCTATGTCAGCTCAGCCCATAGCCACTGCGGACGCCAATGCGCAGCAGATCATACAGGCGCTACAGAATGCAGGATTCAATATGCCTCAGGAAGTAGACGCTTCCGCAACGCAGGAGCCATCTGCGGAAACTGCGGCTCCCGATACCCAGACCTCCGAGCCGGCGATACTCCCCACGCCCAGTGCGGAAACGCTTAGCGCTGCAGAGCTCAGCGGAACATACGAGATGTGGCTGATCGGCGACCCAGCGGAGGAAGCGAAATACGGCCAGTGGAAGACGAACGGGGAAATCGTTGTTTCGGGGAATACCGCCACGGTTACAGGCCAGGGCGACCCACTGACCTTCACGGTGTCGGGTAACACCTTGATTTTGGGCGAATCCCATGATACACTGGCTTCTTTTGTGATTGAGTTCAGCCGGGAAAACGGTACGATCGTAGGCAAAGGCCTCTCTACCTCACAGAAAGGAGAAACGGCTGATTGGCTATTTACGAAAATTTCTTAAGGATTTAAGTCACGGCAATGGAGACTATTGCTGAGTCGGTTATATGCAACCTAAGCCAATAGTTTTTTGGCATGATGTGTCTTGATGATTTGGCGGCGTCTGATAATATACCTTTAATAAATATGAGGTGAACCGCATGTCTTATCCTGTACGGCTGAAAACAGGCTTCTTTGAAACGACGGCCTATTTACTTTCGGTTGTTCCCGGAGCCATCCGGCTCGACCCAGTGGATGGAACACAGGGCGATGCCGTCGTGATTGCCAAGGCCGAAATCACCGCCATTATGCTGAGCAGAAAAACACGCCCCGGCATAGAAATACAGACCCAGGGAAAGACCTTTTTCGGTGCGTTTACCAATGATATTGACCGCGGAAAGCTGGAAAGCGATCTCCGCAAAGCCTTCGGCAGTCGGTTGGGCTCCGAAACGGAATGAAGGCGGTTCAGGTATGAAAAAGGCTGCAATAGTGTTTCTGGCGGCGGCATTGCTGCTCGTCCTGCCCATTCAGTCGGCAGCCGCTACAACGGAGCAAGCAGTCCAAGGCGCGGTGTTTTATGCAAAATGTGGAAAGAAAACGGGGATTTGAAAGGAGTGTGCATTTATGATTATCACGGCAATCGTACTGTGGGTGGTCGCGCTGGCGTTTATACTGGTTACCCTAAAAAACATCCTCGTGCGTGCCGTCAAGACACGGCGCTGCATGGCAACGGTTAGTGGCGTAATTTCGGACTTGAAGGAAAAGGTAAGTCGGCGAAACGGCGTCATATCCAGAGAATATATACCAACCGTAAGCTATACGGTGGATGGCACAGAATACAGCAAACGGTTTACAAAGGCTTATCATGCCGACACGTATAAAGTTGGACAGACAGTTGAAATCATGTACAATCCCGATAAGCCCGCGGAGATCAATAAAAAAGGAAAAAGCAACAAAGCGGATATCGTCATTCTGTGCATCGGCGTGGTGATCGGCGTGGCCGGTATTGTTCTGCTCGCTCTTCAATAACGTATCGGAACAGAGTCCGCTTAATAACTATATCTTCTCTATGGAGGCAATTATGAAAAGAATAGTATCATTAATTTTAATAGTGCTCCTGCTTTGTTTCGTAACAGCCTGCGGAACAAGAGACCTGCCATCTCAATCCCCCAGTATAAGCGCTTCTCCCAACACAGTAAAAGAAGAGCTTGCTACCTATAAGGACCCGGCCACGGATTCTATCATCAAGACGGTAAAATGGGGATATGTGCCTGCCAACCAGGTCATCATTGTATTTCATGACGATGTGAACAAAGCTGCAGCCAAAAAGGTGGTCGGGCAAATTGGGGGAACCATAGTCGGCGAACTGGAATTAATCAACCTGTATCAAGTTGAAACTGCCGATAAAACCGAATCCGAACTGAATGCCACTTTGGACGCCCTATCCGGTTTGGATGGCGTCGAGCTCGTTTTTCCCAATGTGCCGGCATATGGTTCGGATTCGGCTGGTACACCATGCTCGCCGCTCAAGGATCCCGCATATGCCGATCCAGCAAATGCGCATTACAACATCATCGGGATGGAGAACGCGTGGAAGATCCTCAAAGGGAGCGGAGTACCACTGAATAAGGTAAACGTCGGTGTTCTGGATGAAGCTTTTTACACCGGCTCGGACGAGTTTGGCGGCAAAATCAAACTGTCGGGCGATACCACAAACGATCCTGTTAAAAAAAACAACCAGATTGTCAATGGAGGATTTACACACGGAACCAAAGTCGCTCATGTAATAGGCGCGGATCCTGATAACAGCGGCATGGTCGGTGTGGCCGGCGTGCTTGAAGAAAACCTTAATATCAATGTGAAAAATGTGTTT
>MVRV01000147.1 GCA_002068015.1 Smithella sp. PtaU1.Bin162 | reverse complement strand
CCGATAAATCCGAAGGCCGATGAAATCTGCGGACTCAAAGCATATCCAACCGTTGCCGCCGTGCCGGAGGTTGCCGATCTGGCGACTATTTCCGTGGGCAGAGATCATGTGATCCCCGCTTTTAATCAGTGCATTGAAGCAGGGATCCGCCGGGTGATTATCATCAGTCAGGGATTCAGCGATGCCGATAAGCGCGGCCGGGAACTGCAGGAACAGATAACGCTGCTTGCCCGGGGAAGCGGTGTGCGTGTTCTCGGACCCAATACACTGGGTGTTACGAATAATTTTCGCGGTTTATCCACCGGTTTTATTGATCTGCCCCGTCCGGTGAAGATTCCGCCCGTAGCGCTTATTGCCCAGACGGGTCTTCTCCAGGTGGCTCCAAAGGAATTCTCCGGCTGTAATTGGGGCAAGGCCATCGATATCGGCAATGCCTGCGATGTTGATTTTGTTGATGCTCTGGAATACTTCGGCACTGATCCGGAAATCCGGGTGATTGCTGTTTACATGGAAGGATTTCTGCGTGCCCGCAAGTTTTTGGAAGCGGCTTCCCGCATATCCCTTACCAAGCCGATTATTGTTTTTAAAACGGGCCGGACCGCAGCCGGAGCGAGGGCTGCCCTTTCCCACACCGGCTCCCTGGTCGGTGAAGATGAAATCAACGACGCTGCTTTCCGGCGTGCCGGGATTATCCGGGTGAAAAACGTCTCCGAGTTCAGAGACGCCGTTCATTCTTTTCTTAAATTTGCTGATCTGTCCGGGCCGCGTCTGGGAGTCTTAACGCCCTCCGGTGCGGCGGGTATTATGGCGACGGATGCCTGTGATGATTTTGGTTTCACAATCAGCAATCTGCCGGAAAATCTTGCCGGTAAGCTGAAAGAGGGGTTACCGGATTGGGTGCATATCGGCAACCCCGTGGATATCTGGCCTGTAGGCATGCTCGGGGACGGATTCTCGTCTGCTTACAAGCAGGCGCTTTGCGGACTTTTGAATTCTCCGGAAATCGATGCGGTTCTCGCGTTGTCATTGAGTATGAGCTCGCCGCTTCATCAGGATATAGATATTGCCGCAGTTGTGGCGGAAGCCGGAAAAGAGACGAACAACACAAAACCGGTATCCATGTGGATATACGGCACGGCTGCGGCAGCCACTGTGGAAAAACTGGAGGCTGTTGCGCAAGTGGCCTGTTTTGATTCCGTTGAGCAGGCCGTGCGGGGCTTGTCTTTTGTTTACCGCTATCATCAGCTTAAAGGGAGGAAAATTCCCGCCCAGCGGACATTTCCCTATGATCGGAAAGCGGCGGATCTGCTGTTGGCCAAGGGAAGGCAGCGGAAGGTCTTGCTGGGAGAAGATGCTCTTGATCTTCTTTCCATCTTCGGAATTCCGGCAGCGGCGGGGAAAATTGCCCGGAACTGGCGGGAAATTGAGGCAGCGGCGGAATCATTTTCTTATCCGCTGGTTCTGAAACTATCGGGAGAAGCTTTTCTTCATAAAAGCGAGTGGGGAGGCGTAGTAACGGATATCCGTAATAAAAAGGAACTGCGCGGGGCCTGGAAAAAGATGAAAGAAAATGTGCGCCTGCGTAACCCGAAATTAAAAACAGGATTCCAGCTGCAGGAGCAGGCCGCAGGAAAAGAACTTCTGCTGGGGCTGAAACTTGATCCCAAGTTCGGGCATGTTCTCGTTTGCGGCCTGGGTGGAGTTTATGCCGAAGTATTTAAGGATATCAGTCGTGAACTTGTACCTGTGGGCAGGAGTGAAGCCGAAAAAATGCTCTCGTCTTTGAAAACATATCCTCTCCTGAAAGGCGTGCGCGGTGAAGCCGGTATTGATCAGGAAGGAATGCTGGAAATACTGGAGAGGCTGTCGTTTTTGGCTGCCTGTGTCCCCGATATTGCGGAACTGGATATCAACCCTTTGATGGCTGATGCCGGAGGATGTAGGGCTGTCGATGCCCGGATAATCTGGTGATATAAAAAAATGCGAGTCGAACAACCGCAAATGAATTTATCGGATCTCCGGTTTCCCCGGGAATTGGAAACGGAAGGCACGGCGGAAACCATCCGCCGGGTATTGCTTTTCCATACCGTAAAACTCCTGCCGGAAAGTGATTTTGTTGTTTCCCGGGTGGAGATAAAAAACCCGCTGAAAATTGCGCTCGGGCAAGCCCGTCTCCGTGGTCGGATTCGTTGCGGTTTTGAAGCCATTGCCGGTAAACTGGAAAGTGAAAGAAAGGGCATAGCCGGTGTCCGCGGGCGTTCGGATACCCCTTACGGGAACAGGATTTCCCGGCTGCTTTTATTTTCCAACGACGGCGCCGGGCGTCTTTACCGGCACATTGAGCAAATCTTAAAGATACACTCTTCCCGGCTCCTGGGTTGTCTTCTGAATATAAGCAGCGGCGCTTTCGGCCGTTTGATCATGGGCAAAGACTGCAAAATTAAAATCATTCTGGTCGAACACAAGGATGATGTTTGTAATATATTGCGGGCGTTGGCGGTAGTTCCTGATAAGCCTGAAGAATAGTTATTCCCCGGCGGGATTTTCCATTTTTAACTGTCTTACCAAAAAACTATCCAGCTGATTGGCAAACGCCTGACGGTCTTTCTTGCTGAATGTTGCGGGGCCGCCCGTAATCATACCGCCGTCTCGCAGCTCATTCATGAGCCCGCGCATGGCCAGACTATCCTTGATATTATCTTCCGTATAAAGCTTACCTCTGGGGTTGAGCGCAAAAGCCCCTTTGGCGACCACGCGGTCGGCAAGCGGGATATCGGCGGTAATTACAAGGTCGCCCGGCTCTGCCAGCCTGGCGATGCGGTTATCAGCCACGTCAGGGCCGGCGGGAACGAGAATAAGCGAAATATGTGCGGCATCATCAATCCTCACGGGTTTGTTGGCCACAAAAACAAGTGGCACATTCAGGCGTACCGCCGCCCGCATTAAAATATCCTTGATTACATTCGGAAACGCATCCGCGTCGATGAATATCCGCATTTAGATCCTTTCTTCTCGTTTTTCATTTGTTAATACTATTTCGACTTCAAAGGATGACGAGACATATTATAAATACGTTGAGAAAGGCAACGACAACAAAGCCAGCCAAAGAAGGCAACATGGTATAAGTATTTCCTTGACCCTTCCGACAATACCGCTTTGCAGGCGTACCTTGATGCCGTGAGGATGCGTACCGGAGCTGGTAAGAATATCGCGGACAATGCCGTCCGTCAGTTTGCCTGTTTTCTGATCCTGTTTCTGCACGATTTTTACGGACATCCCTACTTTAATGTCCGCCCGAGTAGTTCCATTCATCTCATGCCCCCCGTAAGAACCGCAAGCTTCCTTTCTTTAGGCTGCTTCTTGATTTTTATCTCCAGACGGAGCGCTTCTCCCCTGGACATGCCTTTACTTTTTTTCATGAGCACTACCGGTAACCTTGCCCTGGTGTACCGGGATGCGGTTCCTTTATTATGTTTTTCCAGTCGTTTTTCGATGTTGTTTGTTATGCCGGTGTACAATGTATTGTCCCGGCAACGCAGGATATAAACGAGCCAGTTTTTATTTGCCGGTGCATTTATCGATTTCATAGTGGTTTTGTGATTGTAACCCACAAAAATGTTTCCCCGCCGATCTCCCTGTACGTGGCGGAATCAATATTAAAGCCGATATTTTTCAGATCAGCGTAAAGAGCTTCGGGAGTTTTGTGGCTGTAATATAATTTTTGTCCGAGAAATTCCTTATAACCGTCAAATTCAGCGCTACCCGTATATTCTTTTGTGGCATAAGTAAACAGAGCTTTTCCTCCGGGACTAAGCCAGCGGTAAAATTTTGCGATTAACGCCACCTGATCTTTGCCGGGAATATGAAACAGGCTGTAAATGGCTGTGATTGCCGCAAATTCATCCGGCGCAAAATCAACCGACCGCATGTCGGAGCGGACAGTCTGCATTTCGGGAACGTATTTAGCGGCCAAAGCAAGCATCCGTTGGGAGAAATCGACACCGGTAACGCTCCATCCGTGATCTGCAAAAAAACGTGCAAAAGGTTCTCCTGCGCCGCAGCCCATGTCCAGTAGATTTCCTTTTTTTATGCCGAGGCCGCTGTAAAAAGAATTCAGAATCTCCGACATATCGAAAAGCCCGCGGTTCTTTTCATAAGTTTCGGCAAACTGATCGTAGATTTCCTGAAGAGAAATCTCCCTGGCATTGACTGTTGCATCCATAAAAGAAGTGTCCTTACGGGGTCGAGACGCTGCCGGCAGCGTCTCGACGGATTGCACTTAGCATCCGGCCGGTTTCCTGCAGCATTCTCAGCGGCGGCGCAAAGCGTCGGCAAAGGGATTGTTAAAAGGCCGGGGCGGTTCCTTGCCGCGTTTTTTTTCATTGGGCCCATGGGGCTGTTTGCCGGGTGTAATTTTGTGTTCAGTGGGCTTGGAAGGGGCGGGCCGGTCAATATGTTCCGCGACCGGATTTTCGCCCGGTGTCTTTTTCAGGGTGAGGGAAATCCGTTTTCTTTCCGTATCTACCGCAAGAACCGTCACATCCACTTTTTCACCTACTTTTACCACATCCGCCGGTGTTTTTACAAAGCGATCGGCCATTTCGCTTAGATGCACCAGGCCGTCCTGATGGACGCCGATATCGACAAAGGCGCCGAAAGCCGTGATATTTGTGACAACTCCGGTAAGCTTCATTCCCGGAATCAGGTCGGATATCTTTTCAATTCCTTCAGCAAAGACAATATTTTCAAACTTTTGCCGGGGATCTCGTCCCGGTTTGGCGAGCTCCGCCATTATATCCCGGAGGGTCGGCAGTCCCACTTTGTCCGTCGCATAATCGGTCAGAACAATTTTTTGCCGTTTGGCTTCATCCGCCATCAAGTCGCGAACAGTACAACCATGATCACAGGCCATTTTTTCAACGATGGAATAACTCTCCGGATGAACGGCGCTTCCATCAAGGGGATTGATGCTGTCCCGGATCCTTAAAAATCCCGCCGCCTGTTCGAAGGCCTTGGCTCCGAGGCGTTTAACGTTCTTCAGATCTTCACGTGTCGCAAAAGGGCCGTTATCATTGCGGTACTGGACAATATTTTCCGCGAGAGCCGGTCCCAGGCCGGACACATAGGAGAGAAGCCGGGCACTTGCCGTGTTGACTTCGACACCGACTGCGTTGACACAGCTCACTACCGTGTCATCAAGGGCGCGTTGTAATTCGTCCTGATCGACATCGTGCTGGTACTGGCCGACACCGATTGATTTGGGCTCAATCTTGACGAGTTCCGCCAGCGGATCCATCAGGCGCCTGCCTATGGACACAGCGCCGCGGACGGTGATATCTTCGTCCGGAAATTCATCGCGCGCCGCCTGCGAGGCGGAATATACCGATGCTCCGCTCTCATTCACCATAACAATGGTAATTTCACCGGGCAGGTCAAGACTGCGGAAAAATGCTTCTGTTTCACGACTGGCCGTGCCGTTACCTATGGCTACTGCTTCAATGCCGTATTTATTGCAGAGTATTTTAACATTTTGGCCTGCTTCCTTGCGGGCTTTTTCCGAAAGAAGAGGAAAGATGGTTTCATAATGGAGGAGCTTTCCCTGACGGTCCAGACAAACGGTCTTACTGCCGGTCCGGAAACCCGGATCGACCGCCAGCAGGGCTTTTTGTCCCAGCGGCGGCGCCATTAGAAGCTGGCGCAGATTTTCAGCAAATATTTTAATGGCTGTTTCATCGGCCTTTTTCTTGACGGTGAGGCGGATTTCCGTTTCCATGGAAGACGAGAGAAGCCGTTTGTAGCTGTCATGAACGGCAAGTCTGACCTGCTCGGAGGCTTGTGTCGAGCCTTGAACAAACAGCTCTTCGAGAAGAGCTAAAGCCTCCTCTTCCGGCGGTGTCATGCGCAGTATCAGAAACTCTTCCCGTTCACCGCGGCGCATCGCCAGAACACGGTGTGATGGTGCAGTTGCCACCGGTTCTTCCCAGTCATAATAATCCTTGTATTTTATTCCCGTTTCGGTTTTGTCCGGCAGGATAGTGGTGCGGATTACTCCTTTTTCCAAAAACAACATCCGCATTTTCGCCCGGGCATTCTGATCTTCATTCACCCATTCGGCGATAATATCGCGTGCTCCGGCCAGAGCTTCATCAGCCGTTGCCACGCCTTTTTCCTCGCTTATGAAGACGGCGGCTTCCCGGGCAGCATCCATTTCTTCCTGGGTAAAAATTTTAACGGCCAGCGGTTCAAGCCCCTTTTCCCGGGCCGCAGTCGCCCGCGTGCGGCGTTTGGGCCGGAAAGGCAGGTAAATATCTTCCAGCGTGGATAATGTTTCCGCGGCGGCAATCTTTTCGGTAAGCTCCGGGGTCAGCAGATTGCGCTCCGTGAGAGATTTTAAGATTGCGTTGCGGCGGTTTTCCAGCTCTGCGAGCTCATGCAGCCGGTCGCGAATGGCGGTTACGGCCACTTCGTCGAGTGACCCGGTTACTTCTTTCCGGTAGCGGGCGATAAAAGGAACGGTAGCCCCTTCTTCCAGCATCTGCGCAGTATCACCGACCTGCTTTTCCGTAATGTTTAGTTCCCGGCCGATCTTTTCGTAGTGTAATGGATTCATGATGTTTGTTGCCGAAAGCCTTTCCCTGGAGAATTAATTCCGTTTTTCATATCATAATTCTTAGCCTTGCCGTCAATGTTTTTATCAGGGATATTTATAATGACCGGTATAAAAATCATGCCGGTTTTAAGCTTCAGACTATATAATAATTTCAGGATTGACATTTTACGCTGTAATCTGCATAGATAGCACCCATATTGATGCATTGCCTGTTTTTGTGGAGGAGGAGAAATGGATGTAAAAGATAAAGTGGTTGTTGTTACCGGCGGCGCCTTGGGAATCGGCCGTGCCTTGTGCCGGCGTTTTGCCCGGGAGGGTGCGCGAACGGTTATTGTCGCGGATATAAATGAAGCGGAAGCAAAACTTGTCGCCGATGAAATTAAAGGTAAAGCCGTTGTCTGCAATGTCCGCAAGGAAGAAGATGTTATCCGCCTGGTCCGGTTTACCGAAGACAATTGCGGAGCAGTCGATCTTTTCTGCTCCAATGCCGGAATAATGCTTGTGGGAGGCGTGGAGGTGGCCAATGAGGATTGGCAGCGCATCTGGGAAATCAATGTTCTGTCTCACGTTTATGCTGCGCGGGCGGTTATTCCCGGGATGCTCAAACGGGGCGGCGGTGCTTTTATGATTACGGCTTCGGCAGCGGGGCTTTTAAGCCAGATCGGTTCAGCGCCGTATTCCGTTACCAAGCATGCTGCCGTGGGCATGGCGGAAAACCTGGCCATAACTTACGGCGGAGAAGGGATCAAGGTATTTGCTCTGTGTCCTCAGGCGGTCGATACGGATCTGCTCCGGCAAGGTGCTGGTGCGGTGGCCGGTGCGGCGGGCGTTGACGGTCTCATGTCGCCGGATAAACTCGCTCTCGCCGTAATCGATGGTCTCAGGAAAGAAGAGTTCCTGATTCTGCCGCATCCGGAAGTGAAAGTTTATATTCAGAAAAAGACGGCCGATTACGATCGTTGGCTAAACGGTATGCGCCGTCTGCAGGCGAGTATCATCAAGGGTGCGGAGATTAAAAAATAACAGGGTCGGGGCTGTTGAAATATCCTGTTAGTACCTTATTAATAATTAGAAACCGTTTTACAACTATTTGCTTCATCCTTCCGTGTTTGGAGATTGTATGGCAAGGTTTTTGCCAATATAATGAGTAGAGACGTTGCATGCAACGTCTCTACAGATTGCCGGAAGAGTTTTTCATTGTTACAATTACAATACAGTCCGTTTGTTATCTAAAAGAAATCAGCAGGTAAAGAGGATGGAAATTTATCTCTTACCGGCTGGAACAATTCCAGAATTACGTTGTCGGGAGCAGGTGCCATTACATATTTCCAGAAACCGAAATCCGCAATCTCTTTTCTGAATTTAACGCCTTTGGATTTCATGTGGGCGACAAGTTCCGGGAGATTGTCGGTCTCGATGCCCAGGTGGTGAACGGCTCCTTTTCCTTCGTCGCGGGGGAGTTGTTCATAGAAATGCAGCCGTCCCCGGCCTATTTGCAGAAAAACGTTGCGTGCTCCGGCCATTTCAATATCGGCGACAATCCTTCCTCCGAACATTTCCTGATAAAATTTCAGGCTGGCATTGATGTCCGCTGCAAACAGATGGGCATGATGAAAGTTATTATACATATTTTGAGCCTCCTGTAAAATAGGTTTGTCCTGATATTCCACAACAAATCAGCTATAAAGCATTATATGGACTTTTTACGGGTTTGGCAAAGATAATCCTTGCTATTTACAGTATATGCCTGTACAAGAACCCCCGTGATGGCGATAGTTATTTACCTTCCCACCTTTCTTATTCAGAAATATCGGCAGGAAAATCCAGCTAATCGTAATAGAATCCAACTGTAATGCAGTATCTGTTATCTGCTTTTGCAGATTTTATACAGGTGCAGGAAGCGGTTTATCTTTGTATCTTTGAGACCCGTGACGATCAGAAATGGGTTCAAATGTCACTAATACTGAAAAAGAAGGAAGAAGAAAAAATGAGTTTTGAGAAGTTTGAGTTGAATGAAAAAATATTTGCCGGTGTTCGGGCACAGGGATATGTAAAGCCGACGCCGATCCAGTTGCAGTCAATCCCGCCGATTATGGAGGGACGCGATGTTATGGGGCTGGCCCAGACGGGAACGGGTAAGACGGCGGCATTCGTCTTGCCGATTTTACAACGCCTGATGCAGGGTGCACGTGGCCATATCCGCGCATTGATCGTCGCACCGACGCGCGAATTGGCCGAGCAAACACATGAAGCCGTCGGAGAGTTGGGCCGCAAAACGCATCTGAAGAGTGCATCTATTTACGGTGGAGTGAATATCCAGGGGCAGATTAAAAAGCTGCGCGACAAAGTTGAAATTATTTCAGCTTGTCCCGGCCGCCTGCTGGATCATATAAATCGCGGTACCATTGATTTGTCTAAAGTTGAGGTGCTGGTGCTGGATGAAGCCGATCACATGTTTGATATGGGTTTTCTTCCGGACGTAAGAAGAATAGTAAAGTCTCTGCCTGCTGAGCGGCAGACCCTGTTATTTTCCGCTACAATGCCGGACGATATAAGAGCTCTGGCTCACGATCTCCTTCGTAATCCGGTTAATATTAAAATTGGCGGCACTGCGCCCGTGGAAACGGTCTCTCATCATTTCTATCCCGTGCAGATGGACGGGAAAACCGCTCTGTTGAAAGATATTCTGGATAAAACGGAAATGGAATCCGTCCTTATTTTCACAAGGACAAAGTCGCGCGCCAAAAGCGTTGCTCTGCAACTCGACAGATCGGGATATAAAGTTACTTCGCTGCATGGAAACTTGACGCAGCAGAAACGCCAGATTGCCCTGGACGGTTTCCGTGACGGCCGCTACGAGATCATGGTCGCCACCGATATTGCCGCTCGCGGCATTGATGTGACGCGAATTTCCCATGTCATCAACTATGATATGCCTGATACCGCTGATGCTTATACTCACCGTATCGGCAGAACGGGACGTGCCGCCAAAACCGGTGACGCCTTTACTTTTGTAACCGGTCAGGATATCGTGCTTGCGCATTCCTTGAAAAGAGTGCTCGGAGAAAAACTGCAATATCAAAGTGTTGACGGATTAACCATCAGTATGCCGACCTACGATAACAGTGAGCGAACTTCGCGTGGTGCCAATGGCGGAAACCAGGGTGGCAGGAGACATTTCCCTTCCCGGGCGCAGACGAACAGCAGGCCGGGACGACGTTCTTTCAAGACGGCAAGCCGCCGTTCCTGGGCACATTGATTTTAAGTAAGTATTTGAAAAAAAATTAAAGTAACCGGGGCAGGGCGCAAGAAGTCTTGCCCCGGTTGAATATTCAGCGACGGAACAGATTTACAAGCAGTGTCAAAATAATGCTGATAATCAGCATGGAAGTAACGGGAATAAAAACCCGGCCTTTTTCCGATTCAATGCGGATATCACCCGGCAGTTTGCCAAACCAGCCGACAAGCCAGGGAGCAAAATGCATTACTAACCCGACTGCAACTAATATACATCCGGCTATTATTATCCAGCGGGCCATTTGGTTTTGTTTCCTTCGTTCAGACAACCGTGAGCAGGACATAGGCCACGGAGAAGCGGCCGCTTTCCGGTATAAAGCAAAGAATCTTATCGCCTTTTTTCAGCCTGCCCGAATGAAAGATTTCTTCCAGAATCACATAAATTGAAGCGGATCCGGTGTTTCCTTTATAAGACAGGTTGGTAAACCATTTTTCATACGGTATATCAAAACCAATGGCGGCCATGGCATCATGTAATTTATCCCGGAAATATTCCGAGGAATAGTGCGGCAGAAACCAGGCAATGTCTTCAGCCTTGATTTTCCGCCGGTTGATTGTTCTGACCAGTGCCTTATTTACGCAAACATTTACTATTTCCTGATTTAAAATTGATGTATCCTGCTTCAGGGCGAAAAAATTCTTCTCGAGAGCCTCCGCAAGCGAACCAAGTTCGCGCCATCCCGTCACCGTGCCGTCGTCGTTTTTCACTGCACCCGCATACATGCAGACTTCCATTTCACCGGCGTAAGATACATGCTCAAACCAGTCTACCCGCAAGGATATTTTATTCTTGTTTTTCTTCCGGGAAAGGAAAATGGCGCCGGCGGCATCAGAGAGCATCCAGCGCAGAAAATCCGATTCAAAACTCAAAATGAGGTGATTGCCCAGTGCGGAATCGTTTTTTAAATGCTCGAAAAAATTGGAACGCATTAATGATGATGCCGCATCGGAACCGGTGGCAACCGCATTATCACTGAATTTCAGAGCGACATTCATATAGGCTGCCTTGAAGGCGGTAATGCCCGAAAGACAGATGCCGGAAGTGGAAATGACCTCGCAGGGGGGATTTTTCAGCTCTCCCTGAACCATGAGACCGTGACCGGGGCAGATAACGTCGGCAATCGTTGTGCCGCAGCAAAGACACTGTATCTGATCGACGGAGAATCCGTCGAAGGGCCGCAGCTTCCTTATTGCCTCCGCCGTCAACTGGGCGTTGGTGTAGTTGAGCTTCCCGGTTCGGGGATCAATGGAATAGTAGCGTGTTGCAATACCGTTGTTTTTAAGAATTCTCGCTTTGATCCGGGAAGGAATGTTGTGAACTTTGCCCAGGATTTCTTCCATATGATCATTGTCGACGGGGTCATTGGGGAGGAATGCTGCGATATCATTGATATAGACTGTCATGAGGTTTCCTTTTCCATTATGATTTATGTGTTTTTTCGTGCAGACGTTTCACCATGCCGGCAAAAGTTTCATAAAACAAATTCTCGGGGATTTTTGTTTTAACAACCGCATTGGTAAACGTGTAATAATCCAGATCGTCAATGATGATCCGGTCTTTCATGTCTTCATATAGTTTCGTTCCCGGCAGCGGGGTAAGAATCGAAACAATAGGAATTTCAATCTTATTGGCGGTTATGAAATCCTCCAGCTTCCGGAAATCGCTTTCTTCGTAATCCGGTGAAGCGATAAAATCGCCGACGATGACAATACCAGTATCATGCAGAATGCTGACGGCTTTCCCGATAATATGTCCTTCATATTTTTTGTTGTAGGCGGCAAGGCGCGCATCCTGAACATCTTCAAATCCTACTATTACGGCATAAAGTCCGGCTTCTTTCCATTTCTTTATCAGGGAGGGATGCCTGACAATGGTATCGGCGCGGACATCGGCGAAAAATCTTTTCCTGATTCCGGCTTGCATAATCTTTTCATAAATGGTGAGCGATAAGGAAGGGTTGCCGAAAGTGTTGGCATCCACCATTCTGATGAAGGGAATATCTCCGAGTAGTTGAATATCACGAACTACGGTATCCGCCGAATGGACCAGATATTTGCCCCCGGTTATCCGGGGGATAGTACAGAAGGAGCATTGATGCGTGCAGCCGTAAGCAGTGATCACATAGCCCATTTTCAGACCTAACTGCTCCAGAATGTAATTGCTTCTGTAGCGGGTGACCAGATCATAACGGGGCGGACATTTGTCCATAAGATCATCATTGTTGAAATTGCGGGGAATATAGACAAGTGGTCGGCCTGGTGTGGTGCGGGCGATGCCGGGGATGGAGGCGCCTTTCCCGCCACCGGCCAGAGAATCGGTCAGATCCCGGAAGCTTTTTTTCGCCAGCCCGATGAAAATATAATCGAATTCTTTACGGTTGAAATATTCCGGATCATAAGTGGCATGGATTCCGCCTACTGCAATGACAGGGTTGAATTGCTTTTTTATTCCGGCGGCCAGGCGGATAACCTTATTAGCTTCGCAGGTTAAAGCGGTGAAGCCAACTAAATCAGGTTGAAAATTCTCCAATGTTCTGAAGAGGGCTTCCTCGGTTTCACATTTTAAATCGAGTATCAGCGGATCATGATCAGTCAATGCTCCGGCCAGAACTTCCAGGCTGAAAGGCTCTCCCCGGAAGATTTGTTTGATGGAGGTGATGCCGTATTCTTCTTCGGGAATGCTGCGACCGCAGTTGGGAGGGTTAACCAGCAGTACTTTCATTTTTTTTGTGGCCATATTCGTATAATTACAAAAACCATTTTCCCGGACGGCCTTCTTTTTCAGTAATGGCCACAGGTTGATAATCGGCACAGGAAAAAAGTTGATACTAAAAAATAACTATTGACCGGCGCCGGCATTTTCAATTTTGGATGCGTAAAAAGTGTTAATTATACCGACTAATTTGTGGAAATTTATATTTTGTTAAATTCATGCTACCATATTTTTCTATCAGGTACAAATTTTATGATAATAAATACTTATCCAGCCGGCAAGCCATAATTCCACTGAAAAATTCATATAGAGTCAGTATATATCCGTAAAAAAGATTGGTTGCACCGGGCTATTTCCCCGGAGGCCGGGAAGAAAATTTAGCGCACCGGAAAAAGTTAATAACTACAATGATATTTGGATGATTAGATATCAAGCAATGTTCGGGCTGCCAGCCCTAACGGTTTTGCCTCAGACAAATATTTCTTGACAAGTAAGTAAGCGTTAACTAGAATGTATGTGAATGCTAACTAATATATTGTAAAAAACAGTGGAAGAAAGGAGAAGGAAGATGGAGAGCGTAAAAGATAACACAAATGAAGTTACAGAAAAAAAGAGTAGCAAGATCGTCACATATATAAAGAATATTGCCATCGGTCTTGTCGGACTCATGCTGGTGCTTGCTGTAATCGGAGCAATAGCAAGAAAGTTTGGCGGTTAGAAAAATATTTGCCGAAAATTTGTTTATAAAAAATCGAGCTGTTAATCGTGTATGATCAAATATCTTTTTCGGGTCGAGTCATTCCTTACAGGAACCCGGAGTGGTGCCCGGGTTCCCGACCTTTTGGGCAATAATTCCCCCGGCAATATTTTTTGTTGATTCTCTGCGAATAAATACAAGCGTCTTACTATGCCCAGGTATCAAGCAGTGTGCCTTTTGGGTAGGATGGTGTAAAAACAACAGGTGCAGTATTTCCTGTTTTTGTGTAGGTTTCATTTACTTTCGGATTGGTCGGATAAAGTGAAGTGCCGGAAATTTTATTCTCCGCTTGCACGGTAGCGGCTTCGGGGAATGATTGCCTGCGGTTCAGCGAACGTCTTCGGTCAACACCTGTGCGCTCATCCGGCACAACAATGTTGTCCTGTGCCCGTTCATAAACATTGATGATATTTTCATTTAATTGCGAAGAAAAGGATGTTCGGTCTGTTACCGACTGTGGCTGCGAGTAGCCGTAGTTATCTCTTTCTATTCTTCGGGAATTTTCCGGTTTTGCCCCCGTTCCATGCTGAATTGAGGAAGAGTATTGGCTTGTCATAACCCCTCTTGTGTTTCTAAAAATGTTTAAGTAGCTAATTATTTTCGCTAATTAAATCATTTTTTAAAAATCTGTCAATAAATATTTAACATAAATATTTATATAATTGGTAAAAAGATTAAAAGTGCTTTGAATAAAGCGGCGGCTGAGTTGGGAGAAATACAAATAAGCAAATAAGCAAATAAGCAAATAAGGGCTTCCTTGCGGAAACCCTTATGCACAGTAACCCGAGATGGAATCAAATTATCGATACTCTTAGTAATTATGCTCCACCCAGCAGTCTTTTCGCATTTTTATGAAGAATCATTTCTTTCGTTTCATTACTGTAAGGAAGTGCCAGCACCTTCTCAATCAATCCTTTTATGTCAGCCAGTCCCGGCCAATCGCTGCCAAAGACGAAGCGGTCGGCGTATTTTTCCAGGCGCGGGAAATATTTCGGCAGATGACGGGTGGCAATTCCCGCTATTCCTATGTGCATGTTTTTGTATTTGGAGACAAGCCAGGCTGCTCTGTCGTACCAAAAGGTTCTTCCTCCATGCTCCATGAGAATATTAAGATGCGGGAATTGATCGGCAACTTCGTCAAGCAGCAGAGGGTCTGCATACTTGATATGCGTGCCATGGAAAATTGATGTGCCGGTATGAAACATTATTACCATACCCAGTGACTGAACGTAGTCATAAAAAGGAAACAGGGCTTGATCATTGGGATAAAAATATTGATAAGAAGGAAGCAATTTGAAACCCTTTACTCCCAGCTTCTCCACTGCATTCCTTGCCTGATCTTCGAAAGGTCTCTTGTCCGAAAAATCAAGGCAGCCGAAGGGAATCAGTTCTTTGTGTCCCTTGCTGAATTCGGAAACGAATTCGTTCGTTACGACTGCCGATGCCTGAGGAGCATATTCCGCCAAAATCACGGCGCGATCAATATTTTGTGATTTGAAAAAAGAAATGATTCTTTCCGGTGAAATGCTTTCCGCGAAATTATCCAGATAATAATGAGAATTACTCTGCTTGAAAAATTCCAG
>MVRV01000146.1 GCA_002068015.1 Smithella sp. PtaU1.Bin162 | reverse complement strand
TGCCCAGATACGCTCTTTGCACATCCTTGTTTTCCAGTAATTCAGCAGCGGTTCCCTCCAGAATCATTTTACCCGTTTCCAGCACATACCCGCGATCGGCCATTTTCAGAGCGGCACGGGCATTCTGTTCCACCAGCAAAACGGTGGTTTTCTTTTCTCTTGAAAGATTCTCGATAACTTTAAAAATTTCCGCAGTGATCATCGGCGCAAGACCCATCGACGGCTCGTCCAGCAGGAGCAGTTTAGGTTTAGCCATCAGCGCCCGGCCTATCGCCAGCATCTGCTGTTCTCCACCCGACAGTGTCCCGGCCAACTGTTTTTTCCTCTCCTGCAGAATGGGAAATAAATTGTAAACCATTGCAGCGGTTTTTTTCGCCTCAGATCTGCCTTCTTTCGATTTGTAATGGAGATAGGCGCCAAGTTCCAGATTATCTTCCACGGAAAACGGTTTGAAAACCTGCCGACCCTCCGGTACCTGAGATACTCCGAGTTTGACAATTTCGCTGGGAGAAAAACTATTCAATGAAATCCCGTTGAAAATTATTTCACCGCTTTTGGGCGGTACGATACCGGATAAAGAATTGAGCATGGTCGTCTTGCCCGCACCGTTCGCACCGATGAGCGTAACGATTTCTCCTTCCGCCAGATGCAGGGAAACATTTTTCAGGGCGTGTACCTGTCCGTAGTAGGTATTTATGTTCTTTATCTTTAACACAAGCTTTCAGCCTTCCCCCAGATACGCTGCAATTACTTCCTGATTCTCCTGAATTTCGCGCGGCGTTCCCTCCGCCAGCTTTTTCCCCAAGTTTAAAACAACTATGGAGTCACACACATTCATCACCAATTCCATATCGTGCTCAACCAGTACGATGGTAATACCTGATTGCCTGATCCTTTTAATAAGCATGGCCAGTTGTGAAGTCTCGAGGCTGTTTAACCCGGCTGCCGGCTCGTCCATCAAAATAACCTGCGGTTCTACCGCAAGAGCCCGCGATATTTCCAGTATTCTTCCCTTACCGAAAGGCAGATTTGCGGCTTCAATATCCGCGTGATCGGCAAGTCCGGTAAATTCCAGCCAGTGCATGGCTTTTTCCTTAATATATTTTTCTTCCTTAATCTGACTGGGCAATTTAAAAGCACAGGAAATAATACCGCTTTTGCTTTTTGTGTGGAGGCCGACCATGACATTTTCCAGAACAGTCATTTCGGAAAACAGCTCCACGTTTTGAAACGTGCGCACAATCCCCATTCCGGCAAGTGTTTCCGGTGCAAAAAAGGAAATATTTTTATCACCAAGATATACGTCTCCCGATGTCTGGGAGTAAAGGCCGGTGACTATATTAAAAAGAGTGGTCTTACCGGCACCGTTGGGCCCGATTACGCCGGTTATGGAACCATCCTTCACTTCGAAAGATACGTCTTCCAGAGCAGTGAGCCCGCCGAAAATCTTTGTTATGTTTTTAATCCTAAGCACCGCTGCCGCCCCTTTTTCCGACTTTGCCTGCGGCAAATTCAACAATCTTCTGCAGACCATTGATCAATCCGCCGGGCAGATACATGGTCATAATAATCAACAGCAAGCCGTAAACGATAATATCGAAATCCTGCAGAACCCGGAGGAATTCCGGCAAAACGGTCAAAATCGCCGCCCCCAGAAAAGAACCGTAAATGCTTCCCAGTCCGCCGATAATAACCATCGTCACAAGTTCTACGGAAAAATTAAAGCCGAAAGAAGCCGGAGAAATAAAAGTCATGGTATGGGCATACAGGCTTCCGGCGACTGCGGAAATAAGCGCCGAAACCGTAAATATCTGTACTTTCAGAATCCGGGCATTAACACCCATGACCCGGGCCGCCACTTCCGAATTATGGATGGCCCGCAGCGCCCGGCCGATCCTCGATTGCGACAGATTTATCGAGAGCAGCATGACAATGAGAGTTATAATCCAGATGAGATAATAATTATTCATGTCGTTATCGAAAATAAGAGCGCCTAGATGCATATTGGGTATGCCCGAAAGACCCGACGGACCGCCCGTTACGGCAACCGTCTCGTTAAAAATTATATACATAATGATGCCCAGACCGAGGGTAGCCATCGCCAGATAATGCCCTTTGAGTTTTAAAATGGGAAATCCGATGATAAAGGCAAGACTCCCGCTTGCGGCAGCCGCGATAACCAGGACAAGCCAGGGATCGAGACCAAACCTTGTTGTGAGAACACCGGAAATATAAGCACCAAGACCGAAAAAAGCGGCATGTCCCAGCGAAATCTGCCCGGCATAACCAAGCAGGAGATTGAGCGCTACGGCCAGCAGGGTATTAATGCCGATGAATACCAGGACATTCAAATAATAACTGCCCCGGAGAAAAAACGGTATAATCAACACCGCCAGGGTGAAAATGGAAAATATTATTATTTCACGTTTTTCTTTGGTCATGGCACCTGAAGTTGTTCCGGGAAGCAGCCTAAACTCTTTCCGTTTCTTTTTTCTTGAATAATCCTTCCGGACGGATAAATAAAATCAACAGCAAAATTATAAACGCAATGGCGTCTTTATAACTGGCCGAAAGATAACCGGCACCGAGCGATTCCAGGAGACCCAAAAGCAGCCCGCCCAGCACCGTCCCCAGGCCGCTGCTCATTCCGCCGATGATTACTGCACAAAAGCCCTTCAGCCCCAGCATAATGCCGACATCATAGGACGTCATGGTGAGCGGTGCGATGATAATTCCGGCCAGCGATCCGATGGCGGAACTGATGATAAATGAAAACAGCACCATGGTTTTCACATCGATCCCGACAAGGCTTGCCGCCTGAGCATTATATGCACAGGCCCGCATGGCTTTCCCGATAATGCTGTAACTAAAAAATATTTTATTGCCGATGATGATCAAAACGGCTATGGCAAAAATCCAGAGATGCTGGGGCATAATCGTTGCTCCGACAATATAAAGCGGGTTGCTGCCGGAAAAAGCGGGCACGGCGTGAGTATCTTTACCCCAGACCAGCATCGCAATGCCGCGAATCAAAATACTGGCGCCGATAGTTATAATCACGATACTCAGCGGTTTGGCATTTTTAAGAGGTCGAACGGCCAGCCTCTCGAACACGATACCGACAATCGTCGAAACGAGGATGGCGAGAATTATGGCCGGAATCAAAGGAAGGTTAAGAAAGGCAACAAAAAAAAGCGTGAACATTCCGCCCAGCATCACAAATTCGCCCTGGGCAAAATTGATGATCCCTGTGGCATTATGAATTATAGCAAAACCAAACCCGATGAGCGCATAGATCGCACCGTTCGACAGACCTGATAAAATATACTGAAACAATTGCCGGGAATTATCCATTTATAAAGTCATCTGTTAAAAAATCGGCAGCAACACGGATTTAATTCCGCCTCCGTGTTGCTGCTCTGGTTGCAATCATTTACACACCCCCGGCTTGCACCGGGATAATGCTACAGTTGCTACCGTTTTATTGAACCAATGTCCAGTCTTTTTGTTTAATCTTCACCAGAACAAAAGCGTCGCTCGTGAGTCCGGCATGATCGGAAGGAGAGAAACTGAACGTTCCGCCAATACCGGCAAATTTTTCGGTTTTTTCGAGTTGATCGCGGATGGCCGCAGGCGAGTCACCGCCTCGCTCAATGGCTTCTTTGATCAGCATAATTGCATCCCAGGCATGGCCCCCGAAATGATCGCCTTCGACCTTATAATGTTTCCGGTAATTTTCCACATAATTGGTTAATGATTTTTTCTGCGGATCGTTTTTCGGCAATTGATTGGCCACAATTACACGGCCGGAAGGCAGAATAATTCCCTCCGCCGCATCTCCGGCCAGATCAATGAACTTTTTAGAGGAAACACCGTGGCTCATATATAAAGGAAGCGTAATGCCCAATTGCTTGACGTTACGGGCGACAACCGCCGGACCGGGATTTGTTCCCCAGCAGACAATGGCCTGGGCCTCACTGCCGCGAATCTTGGTCATCTGCGCGGTCATGTCCGTATCTTTGGGTCCGTAAGTTTCATCGGAAATTATCTGGATGCCGAATTCTTTGGCATGTAAAACCAATTGTTCCCGGCCCGACGAACCGAACCCGTCCGAAACAGTCACAATCGCTATTTTTGTGATCTTCTGCTTTTTCATATGATCGAATATTTTCGGCACGGCCAGAGCATCGTTTTGTGCTGTTTTAAAAACCCATTTTTTCACCGGATTGGTAATTTTAACACCGGCTGCGCACGATACCAGGGGTATACCCGCTTTTTCCACAACGGGAATCACCGCCATTGTATCACCGGTTATGCTGGGCCCCATAATGGCGACAACCTTGTCATCTTTAATCAGCTTATTGACGCCCTGAACTGCCTTGGTGGCGTCTCCCTGCGTATCGATGACGATCAGTTCCAGTTGACGTCCCTTGACTCCGCCGGCTTTGTTGATTTCATCCACCATCATCTTGGCGGTATTGCGTTCCGGTTCTCCTAAGAAAGAAGCCGGACCGGATACGGAAAAGAGCGCTCCGATCTTAATCGGCGGAGCGGCAAAAACATATCCGGACATTAGACCAGCAAACAACATTGCCAAAATACCCCCAAATACTTTTTTAAACATAAAACCCTCCTTTAAAAGATATAATTTTGCACTTTCTTTCTTCATCAAGCCGCCGAAAAAACCCATCTGAAGCCCCGGGTATTACCGGCAACACTCTCTACTTTTGTTCTGCGGCAAAACTTTGCATTAAGAAAATCCGAAAAAGCGTCGTTTTACCAAATAAAAAAGCCACGGTTTGGTTATCTACCCGTGGCTTTTTTGCGAACTATTTTAAAGATGTTTCAGTGTCGGGCAGATCGATATGCGACAGTATAATAATAGTAATAGCCGTAATAGTTGCGGTTCAGTTTATTATTGATACTGTAATCGTTTCTGCTGACCATGTTTCAACTTTTCCAACATCTTTTTTATTTTTAATAACACTGGCGAGTTGTAAATCACATATATTTGTTTGTGTCAAATAAAAAATAGCTGCTGCGAAATTATCAGGTCCCTAAATGTCCGGCTTTTTACGGAACATCTTCCGGTTCTTTATCTTCGATCAAATCTTCAGCGGCAACACCGGGCAGTTCCTGAACGAACCGCAATTTTCGTTGAATAGTGCGTGATTTTTTCTGAACATCATCCATGGAATTGGTTGCCTGCTCCAGTTTTTTACGCACGCCATCCAGTGTGAGACCGAATTTTTCAAATTCGTTTTTGACTTCGCCCAGTACTTTCCAGACTTCACCGGAACGTTTTTGGATAGCCAGGCTGCGGAAACCCATCTGGAGGCTGTTTAAAAATGCGGCAAATGTCGAAGGGCCGGAGACGACGATATGATACTCCCGCTGCAACAACTGCACAAGAGCCGTCCTGCGGATTACTTCGGCATAGAGCCCTTCCGATGGTAAGAACATAATCCCGAAATCCGTCGTCCGGGGGGGCGCCAGATATTTCTGGGAGATGTCTTTGGCCGCTTTTTTAATGCCTGCTTCCAGTTGTTTTGCCGCCTCATCCGCCGCAACATTATCGGCCTTTTCCTGCGCATCGGTAAGCCGTTGATAATCTTCCACCGGAAATTTGGCATCAACCGGAATCAACACGTGATCGGAGGCCAAATCACTCTGCCCCGGAAGTTTGATGGCAAATTCCACAAAATCACCGCTCGCTTCATTTATTTTTACATTTCTCAAATATTGTTCCGGTGAGAGGATTTCTTCGAGAATAGCTCCAAGCTGCACCTCGCCCCAGGTGCCACGCGCTTTCACATTGGTCAACACCTTCTTCAAATCACCGACACCGGCCGCCAGAGTGCGCATGTCGCCCAGACCCTGATGAACCAGCTCGAGGCGCTCGGAAACCTGCTTAAAAGATTCCCCCAGCCTTTTTTCCAATGTCCCCTGCAGTTTTTCATCAACTGTTTCCCGCATCCGGTCAAGCTGACAGGCATTGTCCTCCTGAATGTGCTTGAGCTTTTCATCAACAAGAAGTCTGACCGCTTCCATCTTTTGTTCATTCACCGACGTCAGCACGGAAAGTCTCTCGGAAAAACCATCCAGCCCGCTGTGCTGCATGGCGGCATTTTCCGCCAGGCGAGCCTGCATCGAATCGCCAAACGCTTTCAACGATCCTGCCAGTTCCGCTCTTTCCTGATGGGCCTGAGTTTGCATTTCCGTACGAAACTTCGCAATCTCATCCCGGATGGAGCGGTCGGTCCTTTCCTGCAGAGCCTGCAGGCTATCCAGCTTCCCGGCAAGAGGAGATAAATCCGCCGTACCGCGTCTTCCCTGCCACAACTGCAAAACTAATACGGCGATCAGGAGAATCAGGATTAAAGCAAGAATTATTTCCATCCGGTAAGCATACCTCTGGCTTTCTTTCGAAATTAAAGATATCCGATACTGCGGAAATATAACGGCCAAAAGACCGCAGTGTCAAGAAAAATGAAGAGAAACCGCAAAACATATCATTCCACTTTCGCCCCGCGATTCATTATCACTATTTTATATTTTAATATGGTTGCAAATATTTTGTTTTTCAACAATTAGAAAAATGAACTATTTTGTACTGTTTCCATGCCCATATTTGTAAGTTGCATAAATTCCTTCTTTTGGGTATAAACGGCAACGTCTCTTTACATCGGACGAAGTAAAATATCGAATAATTCAGGGTAAATCATGACAGATAGAATCGAAGTCGGTTTCAAAGAAGGCATTCGCGACGCACTGGGCGAAAAAACAAAAAAACGCATCATCGATAATCTCGGCTTGCCGGTGGAAAAAGTCACGACCATAGAAGTTTACACCATCTCCGGTAACCTCACCGCAGACGAACTGCGCAAAGCTGCTGCGGGCCCTCTTTCCGACCCGGTCATTCAGGAATATTCCATCAACCGGCCGCTCGCGAAAAATTTCCACTGGCTCATTGAAGTCGGCTTTCGTCCGGGAGTAACCGATAACGTCGGTAAAACCGCCCGTGAAGCCGTCACGCTTCTGCTTGGCGACAATATTAGCGAGCGTAAAATTTCCGTCTACACGTCCCGCCAGTATCTGATTTCCGGACAAATACCGAAAGCCGATGCCGAGAGAATCGCTTCCGGTTTGCTCGCCAATGATTTGATTGAGCGTCATCAGGTAATTGCCGCAGGGAATTTCGATTTCACCTCCGGCCTGCCCGCCTACATCCCGCAGGTGAAGGGCAAAGATGAGCCACAGGTTGCGCAAATTGATCTCACGACGTTTAATGCCGCTGCGCTTACCAAACTCAGCCAGGAAAAACTCCTTGCCCTCAACCTTGAAGAAATGCAGGCCCTCGTCCGCTATTTCAAAAATCCGGCCGTAATTACCGCCCGAAAAAAATTCGGATTGAATGAAAACATAACCGACGTG
>MVRV01000145.1 GCA_002068015.1 Smithella sp. PtaU1.Bin162 | reverse complement strand
GGATTTCTCTCCGCTGTGCCTGCCCATCAGATAAGCGTTCTCAAGGAGAAGAACCGCCGCCAACACGATCACAGCTCCCAAAATGATCTTGTCTTTCATATATACCTCCTTAATTTCGCCTATACCGAGATTCCTCTTCCTCGCAAAATTAACTCCGAGCCTGCGAAGGAAATTTCACGCCGGCCTGCCCTGGCGTGAAATTTACGACCGCCTAGGCGAGGAGTGACGCTTATGCCTCAATCCTTCCGCCTCTGGCTGAATTAACTCCCTGCCTGCCGGAAGGCAGACAAACGTATCTTGTAAATATCTGATGCACCTGGCTCCGGTTGAACAGGCCGCACCTCGCCTCATTCGGATGGCAAGTGCCCCGGCGCTATTCCGTTTTCTGCGGGACCCGCCCGGCTCCTGCAAGGGCGTGGATGCAAAATGCAATCGCAAGAAAACTTTTCTGTCTCTAATTTTACAAAAATCTAAAATTTTTGGCAATAATATTTTGCCGCGAAGACGCCCTGCCGCTCCTCGCCTGCCTACTAAAATTTATTCTTTAAGGACGCCAGCAGCTCGGTCGCTCCCCATAGGGGAACCCCTCTGGTGTCGCTGACGCTCCTGTCACCCCCCCCTCCTCCTTCGCAGACCAGCTAACTTACCCAAGGAGCAAACGGTCTTTTCCCCTTGCTAATCTCCCCTTTTTGGTCCGAGGTCAAGATCTCATCACATTCCATCTCGGTTATCTGCCTTCCGTAAAGCTTGGACCATTGGGGCATTTGCTCTTCTTTAGTCATCCTATACCTTATCCAGCTTGAAATGAATCTTGTATGTATAAAAATCGATATTGGGCGCCACTGAAAGTGCCCGACGTATCTTGATATCGTCTTCAAAGGCAATGATCACGCCCTTGACAGTCTGGCCTTGTTCAGCCAATTGTTCTTTGACATAGCCCATATAGCACTGTACTTGTCCAACCACTACATCGCTTACTCTGCCTTTTTTAAGCTCCACCACCAGCAATTCCTTTTTGTCTTTGCTTATTGCAAGAATATCAATTGTCCCAGTATCGCTTTGATATTGTTGTCCTACCATTTCGCCATCTTCCTGATAGATGTCATAGCGCTTACCAAGTTCGGTAGACTTCCAATTCTGGACAAGAAAATCTTCGAGGTGTTTTTCCAATGCAAATACACTTGGATCCTCTATGGTCTCATCAGTTGCAACAATAGAAGCTAGACGCATGCCGGCTAATAGAGTTTCAATTTCTTTGGCGTGCTTGCTAACATCGCTTACAGTCCCAATTGCGCCGGTTGAATTCTGGAGTGGCTCGCTCATTTCTTCACGCAAAATGACTCTGGGATACCATTTAACTGGTCTATGATGAGGTAGCTCTTGCCCTTTATAATATTCGTATTCCCCAACCACCTCACCAGCATAATATCCACCTTTACCGTCAGGACATAACACGACATCACCGATTTGGACTCCTTTTGCGATTGTCCATAACATGCCGCATGCCAGCCCTGCCGCTACTTTAGTTTTACTGGGATTTTGTTGAAGAAATATGGGGATGAATTCCTTATTAAAATCACGCCAATTGTCAGGCAGGTGATGAGTAAGATCCTTATCCTTAATGAAACCGACAGCAATAAAATTCCCTTTATATGCTTCCTCAGCATAAGCGCTTTTTCGACCAAGCATAATTCTGTAATAATTCTTCATTTTAATGGCTCCACTCTTTCACAAAACACTGGCTTTGTTTCAATGCTTAATAAAAACTCAAGACAACCTTATGTTCTTTAATGCTTGCATAGCAAGATGCTCCCCAAGTAACTTTGGGTTATCTATGGGAATATTTCTTTTTTCTTTTACTTCGCTTGGAAAATATTTGCTGATAATATCCTCAAAACATGAAAAAGTATTTGTTTTCTTACTCTTGCTCGATTTCATTATTGCCTCCTTCTCGAAAATAATTCTTTAAAAAATGAGGATTAAGTTCCGGTTTAAAATAATGTTTACGTTTAATCCATACAAAACCGTCGCCTTTAGATATAACAGCTACGTCAATGGGGCCTCCAACTGTTTCTGCGTCCATCGTGATTCTACGCTTAAAAGATGTTAGATTAACTAATGCCTCTGCCATTGAAGCTAACTCATCCTTAGGCAAAATACTTACCACATTTACAATAGGTGATATATGAACTTCTTGACGATATTGTTGACTTTTTTCGATAAAATCCTTCAAGACGGTCTGACCAATTCCTTGAAGCTTTTCCAACAGTGCTTTCTTATCGATTCCATCTCTAATAGCTATTTCTTCGAGAAGAGAGGCTGGATATTTAGAAAATATTTCGTTTAAATAGCTTATTGAAAACTGAACCAATGCAGGATCAATTCCTTCAATAAATGTATGCACCATTTCACTCTGTGCAAAAGGAACAATTAACGCTTCACAATCAAAGTCAATCGCTCCAGATTTTTGTTTTTCCTCAATACACTTTAAAACTCCATCTATAATGCACTCAAATTGATAGGCATAAATCGATGGGAAAATCTCCTCATCACCAAATCCTGCTATTACTATCCCCGAAGTACTCTTAGGAAAATTACCATTACGATAAAACAATCCCATTGCGATAGTCTTGAGCTTATCTTTATCGCCTTCGCTGAAAGGGAATTTTTCAAAAACATTTTGTATTATTTCATCAATCGAGGCATTGTACTTGCCCAGGAATTTAGCTTTCTTCTCTTCAGAAACTGACTTTAAAAATTCATATTTTTCAGTGTTGCCAAAATGTTTATTTACGATCTCCACTGCAAGTTCTTTTATCTTGGTCTCATCAACCGGTGATTGTTTATTAACAATCTGTTCCAGCCTTTTTTTTATCTCATCCTTGATTAGCTGAAAATACATCCAGACATGCGTCTTAACATACTGATCTTGTTGCTGTTCGGGAATAAGACTACTTCCGGAGCGTTCTACAAAACAAATAAAATCATCAGCGTACTCTTTCAAAGTCTTAAAACATTTCTTTTTAAGCCCTGTGCGGTATACTTTAATGACTGTTTCCCACGGCACCCCCATAAAACTTGCACTGCCAAACAACATAATTCCAACGGGGTGATACTTAGACAGTGCGAACAGCTTATTTGCCGAATTATAAATCTTTTGCCCTTTGGGTTGTTGAACTGTCACAGCGCTATCTGCGGCCAAAGCAACTGCTGTTTTATTTAAAATCCCTATTTCTGCTGTCATTTTCCCACCTCTTGATAAATCTTGCAAAACTACTTAAATTTTTCCACCAGAAATATCAAAAAACCGCTCAAAGAAGCGTGTCAATTTATCCAAAACAGTCTCGCGCTTTTTGGAACGCTCTCCTCCGGGAGAAAAACGCGACACAGGAGGCAAAACTTTGGCTAAAGCGGTCCCCGTGGTTGCGACATTACCGTTACGAAACGCGTTTTTAACAAATTTATAGGTTTCGTCGTGGTCAAGATTTTCTTGTTTGATAATCTCCTCAAGTTCCTCGATCTTTTTCTTTTCCACATACTTCTGCCAGTCTTCATCCACCACCGAATGCGCATCCAAAGATGCGATAAACTGGTTAATGAGGTCTTTTTTATTGCGCAGTTCAACGCTTGAATCTATTGCTTTGTTAATATCAATAAGTAGTTCGCGGTTCTTGATATGGTCTTCGTGGTATTTCTTAACAAGCCCTAAAATGTAATCAATATTGATCTCAACCTGCTTAATGAGCTCCATTTCAAACACGAGATCGTCGTTAATATTTTCCTTTTCGCCCTCATCGGCCTTGCGAAACTCATTATAGAGATCGATATAGGCGCTGTGATAGTCCTGCACATCCCGCTCGGTCAAAATTTCATTGCCTGCAAATTCGTCAAAAGTAACCAGGATGTTTTTCAACCGCAATATCGCGCCATAGAGCCGGATAAATCCTTTCTGATTTTGTTCTCCTATAATTCGCTCGCCAACGGGATATTTTTCCAAAAGCTCTTTGATCAAGTCTGCATACCCACGAACTTTCTTATCGCCGTCTTTGTAGCCGTTGTAGTACTCCTCATACGTCTTTAACAGCACAATTCCGCTGGCTTCCTTGTCACCAAAAAGGGCAATGGATTCATTGGTCGCTTTTTCCAGATTGCGGAAGCAAACAATGTTTCCAAAAGTCTTCACGGTATTTAAAATACGATTGGTGCGCGAATACGCCTGCAAAAGCCCGTGCAAACGCAGATTTTTATCTACCCACAAGGTATTAAGCGTCGTCGCGTCAAAGCCGGTCAAGAACATATTGACCACCAGCAGAATATCCACCTCACGGTTCTTCACCCGCTCGCTGACATCTTTATAGTAATTCTGAAACTTATCGGAAGATGTATCATAGGACGTCCCAAACATGGTGTTATAGTCTTTGATGGCGTTCTCAAGAAAATCCCGTGAGCTTTTATCCAGACCGCTGGTGTCTTCGGAGTTTTCGTCTATCATGCCGTCAATTTCTTCTTCATTCACGCCAAAACTGTAGATAAGGGCAATTTTGAGTTTTTTATCGCTCGGTGCATCGGCCAGCTGTTTTTTAAACTCAGCGTAGTATTTTTTAGCCGCATCAATGGAAGAAACGGCAAAAATAGAGTTAAATCCCGCCAGTCTGCGGTCTTTGAGTTTATAAAAGCTGTTTCGCTTGGTTTTCTGGTCAAAATGTTCAAGGATGTATTTGACGATATTTTCCAAACGCTGGGGTGCGGCAAGCGCGGCCTCGCGGTCAATATCGCGCACTTTTTTATCTTCAATGTCTTCAGCTTCACGCACAGTGGAAACATAATCCACTTTAAAGGGCAAGACGTTCCTATCGGCAATGGCGTCCACGATGGTGTAGGTGTGCAATTTTTCGCCAAAGGCCTGCTCCGTGGTCTTAAAATCGGGTCGGCCGCCAGCGGAAGCGTTCACGGCAAAGATCGGCGTACCGGTAAAACCGAAAAGGTGATAACTTTTGAATGCTTTGGTAATAGCGGAGTGCATTTCACCAAACTGCGAGCGGTGGCACTCATCGAAAATTAACACTA
>MVRV01000144.1 GCA_002068015.1 Smithella sp. PtaU1.Bin162 | reverse complement strand
AGCCGGTGAAAAACCGGGCCAGAATGCGCCTGCGGAATGGCCGGCAAAAGCCGTTTTGCCCAAGGAATGGGGGCCTGCTGATCCGATCTGGAAAAAATGAAAAGATTATATCCCGGATAACGGGGGAGCTTTTTATTACCGTCTATTTTTAATCAACAGGCCGGACTTTCCGCAAAATATTGGAAATCCTGTTCCGGATTTCAAAAAGGAGGTAATATTGTCGTGAATTGGGAAAACTTGACCATAGCCAAGGCACTGCGGGAAGCAGCGGAACAATGGGGAAACAGGGAATCTCTGGTCTCCAAGCAGGAAAGACTGACCTATTCCGGTTTGTATGAAGCAGCCTGCCGTTTGGCCTGGGGCTTTTCCAAAATCGGGATCAAAAGAGGCGACCATGTGGTAACGATTTTTGGAACGGCGCCGGAATGGGTGATCACGAAATATGCGCTCCATATTCTCGGCGCGGTAATCGTCCCCGTTAATGTGAATTTTAAAGCAGCGGAAATCGGTTTTATCCTGAAACAGGCCGATGTCAGCACGATCATAACGGTTGATAAACTGCGAACCGGTAACTACCTCGAAATCTTAAAAGAAATAGATCAGGGAATCCCCCTGGCCAGAGGAAAGAAAATACAATCAAAAGCACTGCCTCTGCTGCAAAGAATTATTTGTTTCAGCCCCGAAAAAATAAAATATGCCTATTGCCATGATTTTTATGACGTCTTGCATTCCGGGCGGGATTTTTCCGCCAAGGAAATTGACCGTCTGGTGGAGAGGGGCAGGGCGGAAGATCCATGTAATATTCTTTTTACTTCCGGCAGTACCGCTTTTCCCAAAGGTGCCGTGCATGTTCATAAGAGTCTTCTGGGCATCGGAGTATATTTATTCGGCAAAACTTTTAATCTGGATCAATTCCACCGGCTTTTGTGCAATTTCCCCTTCTACCATATCGCCGGATGTGTTTATTTTGTTCTGGGGGCTTTAACCAACGGCTGTGCATTATATGTAAATGAGTTCGATCCGGAGGAAGTATTACCCCTTATTCAGGACGAGAAGATCAGTTTATACCTGGGCTTTGATTATCACTTCAATGCATTGGCCAATCATCCGAAATTTCATGGTTATGATTTGCGTTCGGTATCCAGGATTCTGCTTGCGGTCGGGCCGGAATGGTATGACAAGTGCAAAAAAATATTCCCCGGTGCCGAAATAATCGCTCATCACTACGGCTTTACGGAAGGTACAGGCGTGAGTGTTCCCTTTGCGGAAACGGATTATAAAATAAGAAAAAATACCAATGGCCGACCGTGGCCGGGCATTGAGGTAAAGGTGGTGAATCCGGCAACAGGAAAGAAAGTTGCAGCCGGTGAAAGCGGTGAATTATGCCTGCGGGGCTGGAGCCGCTTTCAGGAATATTATAAGAATCCGGAAGAAACAAAAAAATCAATTGATTCCGAAGGCTTTTTCCATAGCGGAGATTACGGCTGGATGGATGACAAAGATAACGTTACTTACCGCGGGCGTTATAAAATGATGATAAAAACCGGCGGAGAAAATGTTTCCGAGCGGGAAGTGGAAGTATTTCTGGAAACAATTCCCGGAATAAAAACGGTGGCGGTTGTCGGGATTCCTGACCCCAACTGGGGGGAGGCCGTAACGGCGGTTATCGAAGCGGAATCCGGCTCCGGTCTGACCGGAGAAAAAATTGCCGAATTCTGTAAAAATAAAATTGCCCGGTTTAAAATTCCCAAGAATGTTCTTTTTATCGACGGTAAGGACTGGCCGCTTTTGGGGTCGGGAAAACTGAATAAAGTAAAAGTGAAAGAATGGGCGAGACAGAAGTTGGGAGTGAATTAAATCGCTTCCCTGTTGGTGACGTTGTTTAATTAAGAAAACAAAAAGGAGGCTTTTGACATGTTTTATGAACAGGTAGAAATCGGTAAAGTGTATAAGTCGGAAATAAGAAAGCCGATTACCGGCACGGAGATTGACATAGTGGCTCAATTATCCGGAATGGACCTTCCCGGTTTTCTGGATGCCGAGCATGCCAAGAAATACGGATTTAAAAATAGAGTAACGCCCGGTCCTTATATTTTTGCCTGCCTGATCGGCCTTATGGCCAAGCAGGGATTTTTGGCGGATGCCGTGCTGATGGGTGTTAAAGAGATTTCCTTTCTGATGCCCGTATTTCCGGGAGATAAATTACAGGCCGAGGTCGAAGTTCTTTCCAAAAAAGAGAGCAAAAAAGGAGGTGGCCCTGTAACTTATAAATGGAGAATATTCAAAGAAGAGGGATTGGTAGCTGAAGGTACAAATACTTGTCTTTTCCCCGGGCAAAACCCGCGCGTGTAAGATTTTCACGAAAGCCGCGTTATCGCCTGTTATGGCGGTAACGCGGTAATTGACTGATATTCAGGTGTAATGGTTTTACGTTGCCGCGATATTGTAAATCCCGAGGATAATCGTTACCGATTATCAGCTCTAAAATCATCAAGCTCAGAAGAGTAATCCGTTTCGGCAGAAACTGGAGGTGCCGATAATCATTTATCGGTTTGAATTTGTTGCATAAAACATTCATGGCATTTTCCCGGTAAATTTTTTAATATTTTGTCTTGACATTGCAAAACACAAGTGTTATTTGTTTTTTCAACAGACCGACCGGTCTTCCCTGAAAGCGCAAGGTTGGAAATGAAAGCTTCCGTTACTCTCAAAGAAAGAATAGTTCATGAATCATTAAAACTCTTTTCCTTAAAGGGTTTTTTGAGTACTTCCACTCAGGATATTATGCGGGAGGCAAAAACGTCGAAAGGCGGAATGTACAACCATTTCAAAAGCAAAGACGATATCTTTTTTGCCGTTCTGGAGGAAGCGAAAAAAATCTGGCGTGAGCGCAATTTAGACGGCCTTGATAAGATTCAACATCCTGTAGCGAGGGTAAAAAAACTTTTAGGGAATTACCGGGATAAATATTTAAAGGACCGGGAGACGTTTCCGGGCGGCTGTATTTTCGTGACGCTCTCCGTGGAACTTGATGATCAGAATGCTTCTTTTTCCAGGGCGCTCAATGAAGGATTTGTGAAGCTTCAGGCAATGATCAAAAGACTTCTCGACGAGGGTAAAGAGTCGGGTGAAATAAGAAAAGATGTCAATACCGAATTCGTTGCCCAGATGATCTTTTCCGCTATGCTGGGGGCGTCGGTCATTTACGGCACGGAGAAATCAGCAGCAGGCCTGAATCGCTGTTTTAAGGCATTGATCAGTTATCTGGAAAGCTTGTCTCCGTAAACTTTTTTATGAACTTAAAGGGACTGTATGGAAAAATTTGAAGTAATTGTCGTCGGTGCGGGGCTGGCCGGACTTGCCGCCGCCTGGAAACTGGCGGAAAAAGGCGTGGAAGTCCTGGTTCTGGAGCGTGGCGATTACCCGGGAGCCAAAAATGTTACCGGCGGCCGCCTCTATGTCAATCCCGTACGGGATCTTTTCCCGGACCTGTGGTCAGCCGCTCCTTTAGAGCGCTATATTGTTCATGAAGGTGCGACGCTCATGGCTCGTGATCGCTCTGTGGCCATAGATTATTCCGGAGATGAACTCAAAGCCGAACCTCACCAGAGCTACAGTGTTTTGCGGGGGAAATTCGACCGGTGGCTGGCTGAACAGGTGGAAGCAAAAGGAGCCATGCTGCTGACCAAGGTTCGAGTCGATGATGTGATTATGGAAAACGGAAAGGTTGCCGGAGTTCTCGCGGGCGGCGATGAACTGAAAGCGGATGTAGTCATTGCCTGCGACGGAGTGCTTTCTCTTGTTTCGGAAAAGGCCGGGCTGCGCAAGCCGGGTTTGCCCAAGGATTATGCCGTGGGAATCAAGGAGGTAATTACTCTTGATGCCGGGGTGATTAACGATCGCTTCCGTCTGGAAGGCAACGAAGGTGCTGCCCATCTTTTTGTCGGTGACGTGACTAAAGGCTGCTTCGGCGGCGGTTTTCTCTATACGAATAAAGACAGTATAAGCCTGGGACTTGTTGCGGGGATTCACGAATACGCCGGAATTGGTCCGTCGACCGACGTGCCCGGACTGCTTGAGGCCTTCAAAAAACGTCCCGAAATCTCCTCTCTCATCCGGGGTGGTTCGACTGCTGAATATGCCGCCCATGTTATCCCGGAAGGCGGATTTAGGGCGATCAGCCCTCTTTACGGAAACGGAATTCTCGTTGCGGGAGATGCCGCCGGATTTGCCGTAAACATCGGCTTTACCGTGCGCGGGATGGAATATGCTCTGGCTTCCGGCTACTATGCCGGCGAGACTGTTCTTAAATCAAAAGAAAAGGGAGACTTTAGCGCCGCTGCCCTTTCTTTGTACCAGCGTCTGCTGGAAGAAAGTTTTGTTCTGCAGGATATGAAAAATTTCCAGGAAGCACCGGGTGTCCTGAGTAATGAAAGGTTGTTCAAACATTACCCGGAGCTTGCGGGAAATCTGCTGAAAGATATTTATGCCGTGCCGGCCGGTCCCAAGGGTCGTTTATATCCGACTTTGCGAAAAGCTTTAACCCTCGGCGAAATGTGGGCGCAGTTCAAGGATATGCGGGAGGTGATGAAGATATGACCGATGCAGCGCTTTTAAAAGTTAAATTGGGATTGGATGTTTTCAAACCGGGGAAGGAGCCGCACATCCGGATCAAACCGGATTGCGGGCGGGACGACCGTCTGAGGCAGGTTATTCCGGTCTGTCCGGCAGGATTATACAGTGAAAATGAAAAGGGAGAAGTAATCCTGACCGTTGACGGATGTCTGGAATGCGGTACCTGCAGGATTTTCTGCGGCCCGGATGTTCTGGAATGGCAGTATCCGGAGGGAGGAACGGGAGTGCAATACCGCTTCGGGTAGAGATATAAAATAAATTAATTAAAGGAGAACTGTTATGGATTTTAAGTTGACCGAGGAACAGGAACTAATCCGCAAAAACATGCGGGAATTTGCCGAGAAATACGTGGATCCGATTGCCGTCGAAATTGACGAGAACAGCCGGCACCCGGAAGAGTTGTTTCAGAAACTCGCCGAAAACGATTGGATGGGTATGCCGATTCCCGTCGAGTACGGCGGAGCCGGGACCGATTACCTGACCCACATTGTTGCCGTGGAGGAACTTGCCCGTTCCTGTGCCTCAACGGGATTTACCGTTTCCATTCACGTGGGTATTATAGAAATGCTGATCCTGCTGTTCGGCACCGAGGAGCAGAAAAAGAAATATCTTGCGCCGCTTGCCAAGGGACAGAACCTGGGGGCTTTGGCTCTTACGGAACCGGGAGCAGGAACGGATGTTATGGCGGCAACCACAACC
>MVRV01000143.1 GCA_002068015.1 Smithella sp. PtaU1.Bin162 | reverse complement strand
AACCATAAAACAAGGAGATATTTCATGCGCGCTTGGATTTGCGACAACCCGACGGGAACTGATGCCATCACCTGGAAAGAAATACCCACACCTGAACCCGGCGAAGGTGAAGTGCTTGTATCTATAAAAGCAGCCAGCCTTAATTTTCTGGACTTTCTTATTATACAGAACAAGTATCAGATTAAACCGCAGTTGCCTTTCGTCCCCGGTGCCGAGTTCGCCGGTGTAGTCGAAGCTGTCGGTAAGAAGGTAATAAGTTTAAAGGCGGGAGATTTAGTCGCTGGATTCACAGGTACCGGCGCTTTTGGGACGCATGTAGTTGCTCCGGCGGAACGCCTGGGGCATCTTATTCCGGATTTTTCTTTTGAAGACGCTGCTGCATTTCCTTGTACCTATGGAACTTCTTATCATGCTCTGATAGATCGTGCTGCAGTTAAAGCAGGAGAAACGGTTCTGGTAATGGGAGCGTCAGGCGGCGTAGGATCCGCTGCAGTACAAGTAGCCAAGGCAGCCGGGGCCACTGTAATCGCTGCAGCCTCCAGCGATGATAAATGTGCTGTCTGTAGGCAAATAGGTGCTGATTTCACTATAAATTATACGAGTGCCAACATCCGCAATGAGCTCAAAACTCTGACCTCAGGTAATGGGCCTGATATAATTTTCGATCCTGTAGGAGGTGAACTGACCGAAGCTGTTTTCCGTTCTCTGGCATGGAAAGGACGCTATCTGGTCATCGGTTTTGCTCAAGGTAAAATTCCTTCTTTGCCGCTGAATCTGGCTTTGCTTAAAGATGCCTCCATCATGGGTGTTTTTTGGGGAGAATTTTCCAAACGCGAACCGCAAAGCGACGGCGATAATTTTAAAAAATTAACCGCTTTGTATAAGGCCGGCAAGATCAAACCGCTTATCGAGCATAAATTACCGATGCAGGAACTGCAGAAAGCATTCGCCTTGATTACAGCCCGCCAGGTACGCGGCAAAATCGTATTGGTCAATGATTAGATAACAGCAGAGCTGTATTTACAGCAGGTTTTTCCGTTCAGAGGAGAAGCGGAAAATCTAGTCTCCGATTGCGGCATAAACAGATAAAGTTTTATTTCTATCTTGATCCGTTGCATGTCACAAGATCAGAAAACTTATCTATTTCGCCTGATTTTTAGCACACGCTTTAATTAAGAAATGTTCCAAAAGCAGTTGCGGATCTTTCGCTGAAGATTTGAATTCACGATCGAGCTTAAGCAACTCATCCAGATATCCCAGAAGACTCTGATAAGAAAAACGGCTGGCATTACGCAGAGCATTATAAACAACAAAGGGATGCTGTCCGGTGAGAATTCCTTCCCTCTTCGTAAAATTTTCGGCCAAATCATTTATCAGCGGATAGATGTTCTTCTGATACCAGCCATATTCCATCGAGCTGTTAAATTTCGGTAATTTCCCTGAGTTTACTAAAATTCTTGCCTGTAATAAGAATCGGATTTCCCTCACCAGCATTGTTAAAATCATCAGATGATGCAACCCTTGATCAAATAAAGCCTTGAGCGCCTGAAGTGCGGCCAGTTGATTTTTTTCGCCAAGTGCCCCGGTCAGGTCGAAAATAGAATCTTCTTTTGTTTTCCCGACAACTTGAGCAATATCTACATCTTCAATAACCTGCCGTTCACCGACAAAAAAGATTAGTTTTTCCACTTCCATGATTGACCTGCGCAATTCAAATCCCGTTTTTTTCCCCAGATTGACCCAGGCCGTGGGTGAAAGTTTTTTGCCATAATGATCAAGCAATTTTTGAACTTCTTTTTGGAGGGATTCTTTCTGAGCGACCTCTCCTCTGGCCGCATTGAACTGCAGAACGATTCCCTGTTCGGCAATAATTTTGTATATTTTTTTCCTTTTATCCACGGTTTCAGCCGTACAAATCAGACAGTTTTCCGGAGGCAGTCCGTTTTGAAAAATTTTTTCCAATTGTTCTATTTTATCCGCGCCGGAAAGCTCTGTAAACCCCGAATTGGAGCAGATATCCAAAATCCGGGGCAGCCATTTTTCACGGTCATCCCCGGAATCCCCGGGAATCATCTTACTCCATTGCCCGTCGGAAATCCGCTGCCAACCATTTCCCTGCAGATCTTCCAGAGAAAAGCCCGCAAGCTTCAGGAAAGTCAAAAAATACCTGGCGGCTTTGGATGGATTATCATCAATATATTTTTTTATTTTAGAGATCAGCTCAGATAAATTTTCGCGGGAATGAAAAATTGTCGCATTGCGCAGCACGACAACTTTTCTGCTCCCCAGAAGAGACGGTGTTAAAACGCATTCGATCAGATTATCAACGTCAGCACTTTCACCATCAAGGCGGAAAAGGCCAAAATCACGATCGGCTTGGGGTATAATCAGATCCAAAATCTGCTGCAGGGTATCATTAATTAAATACTCTTCTTCACCGTAAAGAAGATAACAGGGGGCAACAATACCTTTTTTCAGGTCGGCCAGTATTTTTTCCGGTGTCATAGAATTGATGCTCTTGCAAAACCAGCAGACGGTTTATCCCGTTAAATGATAATATATTTTTTTATGTGTTTGACGACTTCTTCCGGATCATCAATAATTTGCATAAAGTCGAGATCAGCAGGAGATATTTTATCATCGGACAGCATGTTACTTCTCAGCCAGTCGATCAGTCCGCTCCAGTATTCGCTGCCCATCAGTATGACGGGAAAACTTTTAATTCTTCGAGTCTGGATTAAGGTCAACGCTTCAAATAACTCATCCATTGTTCCGAACCCGCCCGGCATGATTACATAAGCAACAGCATATTTGACAAACATCACCTTGCGGATAAAAAAGTATTTATAGTCAACCTGCATATTGGCATAGGTATTCGGTTTCTGTTCAAAAGGCAGACGAATATTCATCCCGACTGATTTGGCACCGCCTTCAGCCGCTCCTTTGTTCGCAGCTTCCATAATTCCGGGGCCGCCGCCGGTAATCACATTAAATCCATTTTTAGCCAGAAGGAGACCTAGTTTTTCAGCCTTTTGATAATATTTATCTCCCGCTTTAACCCGGGCAGAACCAAAGACAGTAACAGCATTTTTAACCTTGGACATTGTTTCAATGGCATCAACAAATTCCGCCATAATACGAAACACCCGCCAGGATTCTTCAATGGAAAGTGAGTCAATTACATATTGTCTTTCGTCCATAATCTTATCCTCCCTGAAATCAGGGCCATTTAAATATTCCAAAATGTAGCTGATATCCCCCGCAGTAAACACCCGGATATTGAATTGAACATGAACTACCGCAGCAGTTATCTTTTTTTAAGAGCTACGGCGTCTTTGAACCTTGGCCAATCTGCGACGCGCTTCAATTGTTTTTCTCTTTTTCTTAACTGACGGCTTTTCATAAGCCCGGCGAACTTTCAATTCTTTAAACAAGCCACTTTTCGAAAGTTTGTTCTTTAAAATTTTCAGAGCCTTCTCCACATCATTGTCAATTACTTTAACTTCCAATTTAATTCCTCCTGATTATTATAATTTATGGTCATTTTGCCTTTCACAAACAAAAAAAGGGCAGTACGGCGAAGTGCAAATCACTTGCCGTAAACCACCCTTAAAGTTTTCAATTAATTTTTAATCACTCTCCTTACTTCATAGAGATAATATTTTTAAAATTAAAACAACTATTACAATTAGTTGTTTATATATGCGATCTGAATCAAAAGCGCAACTAAAAAAAATAAAATTTACATGGGAAGGAATATACTGAATTATTTGAATATTTCTTCGTTAGCAAATCTGTAAGTGTGATGCGCGTTCAGTCATGCAATTGAACAAGTTCCTT
>MVRV01000142.1 GCA_002068015.1 Smithella sp. PtaU1.Bin162 | reverse complement strand
GTGGTCTATGGCGGCGGTCTTGAAAACCGTTGACCGAAAGGTTCGCGGGTTCGAATCCTGCTCCCTCCGCCAGAAAAAACAGGCCATTTGTTTTTTAACATAATGACCTTGCATAAAGAATGATGAACCTGTAAATAGTTCTTCATTCAGAAAATAAGCGTCCGAACAAAAACGGAGAGATGGCTGAGTGGCCGAAAGCGATCGCCTGCTAAGCGATTGTACGCCCGTAAAAGGTGTACCGCGGGTTCAAATCCCGCTCTCTCCGCCATTTTTATGCGTCAAATTCTATTTTTATCGAAGAAAATTCTTTAACCTGCCTTTAACCTTCTTTAACCTTCGGTATTTTAGCATTCTACAATAGATTTGGAAAAGTAAGGTTATCTTTTTTCCCTAGTACCTCACTCTAAAAAATTTGATTAACATACTTGTTTCAAACGTTTATAATTGACATAAAATTGGAGACTGTAAACTAATCTGTGTAAATGTGTGGGCATCGGAGACAAGTCCTGGTGATATTTGGGGTCCTACGGCAACGATCTTTAATTTTAGCGATGGTAAGTCTTATGAAGATCTTAATCGTCCTTTAACCGAATGGATTCCAGACATTCCTACTCGGGCACTACCAGTGCGTTCCGTCAAATAGATTATTTGTTTTTTAGGGATGGGTGCAACTACCTTTTGTTTGGTCATAAAAGGTGGATTACAGATTGAACCGTTCACTGCACTTTATATAGCGGGCTGTCCTTCCCGAAGTTGATGATCAGCGGTGTTTGCTCGTGACCGATCTGTTTGGAGATGTTTGCCGTCATCTTCCTGGAGTATTCACCAAGGCCCACAATGCTGACCTTCCCATCTTTGTTCTTGTCGGCTTCTTTGTTGTTGTTCAGTCCATCCAGCAGGGCATGGGTAAATAGTCCATTTCCTTTATATCCGTCCATTGCTGCCTGCTTGTCACTCGCAGAGGCATAAATATGCAATCCCATTTTCTTGGCAAGCACCGACATTCGGGCATCGTAGAGACCACTGACAATGGTATCCACACCGCCTGCGTGACAAGTATCGAAGATGAAAAGCTGGCTTAAAGATTTTATCTTCTTGGACATTTCCACAATCTCGTTGGAGCTGATCATGTTGTTTTCGCTTACGTTGCCTTCATAGTCATGGGTGAGAAGGTAGTACTGATTTTGTAAAAGTACTCCGTGGCCTGCCACAAATAGGATAAAACTGTCATTGGGCTTTATCTTTTTGGTCAGTTCATTGATGTGGTCAGTGATATTTGTTTTTGTGGCATCCCGATCTGTCAAAAGAATCCAATGAATGTTACCGGGCTTGTAAATGGTAGCCGCCTGAGTCTTAAGCTTATTTTCCATATCCTGCGCATCTTTTACGGCATATTTGAGATTGACGCTTTTGTCTTTATACTGATCGATACCGACGGCCAGGATATAAAGATGAGGCTCTGCCGATTTGAGTTTAGAGGTAAAATTGGTTGTCTGCAGAGAGCTTTGAACGGTGTTGCCGCTGTTGAAGGCGGCGATGCTGATCTCGTTTTCACCGGGCACGGCATCAATTTCCTTACATTCTTCGAAAACATCACCTTTGGGTTTGCCGGATACCAGAGCGGAATCAATCCTGCCTTTTACCGCGACGCTGCGCATTTCATCGTAAATAGCTTTGCTGTTTATCGCAGCAAGTTGGATATTGCCGGTAGCGTTTGTTTTTGTAACTTCACGGTAATAACCGTCGGATTCGATAAGCTTCCCGTTGTGGAACAGCCTTATCTCTCCAATGCCGCCCCCGGTGCTTTGAACTTTGTAACAGACTTTTACTTTTGGTTGGTCGGCTGCGGATATAGGGGTAAATTCAATTGCCGGAGGCGGAAAGTTACTCGCCTCCTTCATTGTTATGGAGGTAAGTTCTCTTATATCCCGGCCGCCCAATTTTGCGGCAACTATATCGGGACGATAAAACACGTCGTAAAATTGATTGACCGTATATTCCTTTTCTTCAAAGCGGATTTTCAGGTACTGAGCGCCTTTCTCGGATGAATTGTAGTATCCGTCGGAGGTAATGGCAAGCCATTCGCCGTCTTCAAATTCGGTTATCATTATAATTTCCTCACCCGAGGCAACGTCAAATATTCTGATTGAAGCATCAGCACCAACAGAAATTATATATTTGTCATCCGGTGAAAAAAAGGCGGATATGGCGCTTGCCGTAAAACCTCCCGAGGAGAATCTGTATGTACGTGCCAGCGATCCGGAAGAAGCATCCCAGAGTTTGACAAAGCCGTCGGCTGCGCAGGACAGGATATATTTGCCGTCAGTGGAAAAGGCGACAGACATTACGCCTCCGAAACTTGTACTTCCTGTCCATCTCAGATTTTCACCTCCGGAAGTAAGGTCCCATATTCTGATAGTACCATCCATTCCGCCGGAGAGAGCCTGTTTGCCGTCGGGAGAAAAGGCAACAGAAAAAACCTTATTCATCATAAAAATGCCTTTATCGCTTGCTTTAAACTCTTTTATTGCAGTTCCCGTTTCAGCGTCCCATAATATTATTTTCCCCCCTTCGCCATGACCGGACAGAGCATATCTGCCATCGGGGGATAGGGCGACAGAGGAGAGTCCGCGGATATTCCATTCTGCAATCTTGCGTCCGGTATTGATATCGTGCAGCCTCATTTTCCTGTCATTCACCCACCCTTTACTGCCGACAGCCAAAACTCTCTTGCCATTCGACGAGATGACAACTCTATAAGCATCATCCTGACCGATAGTTCTTATTGGTTTACCCGCTGCCAAGTCCCAAAGTTTAAGTTCCCTGCCCCCCAAAAGAACGTATTTACCATCCATTGTGAAAGCTGAAGATACTGAACCTAATTCTGACATGCCTATTTTATCAGTAGTGAGCTCCGCCGTGTATTTGTTTACCATTGCGCCCTTGGAAATATCCCAGAGACTTCCCCCACCTTTCAGACCTCCCACCAATATATATTTCCCATCCGGAGAAAGGGAAATTTTCACTACTACAGGAGCTGATTGCGTTATGTTCATTTGCGTATTTTCGCCCTTTACATGAACATTGGGAGTTGCCGTACAGGAGATGAGAATAAAGATAGAAAATAGCACTAGGGTTATCTTAAGGCATTTCATTATAGCCTTCTTAAATAAAAAAACACTGTCCTCTTTTGAATCACAGTGTTTTCTTGATCGATATTTCATAGCGCCCTCAAATAGGGTTAAATACTATAAAACAAACATATTATGTGTGGCTTATTTTCTATCAAGATTCACTTTGTAAATCTACTATAAAAATGAAAAATTAATGACTGACGCTTTTAGGAAATAATTATTATTTTTAACTTTTCTTTAACCTCAACCTGGCATGCCGGGCAAATCCCGCTCTCTCCGCCATTTTTATTCCCACCTTGATTTTATGGCCGAAATTTTCTAATACCAGCTGCAAGGCTGCATGAAATGGGGCAATAACTTTCGAACGGCAAGCCGGTTTTGACATAACCTCGATTACCAAGAAGCGTAAGGAGGAATCCGATGAAAGAAGTAATTACGATACTTTTTGAAGATTTTGAAACATTGGACGTGTTTGGTCCCATAGAGATTCTGGGGAGGTTAAAAGATCATTTTTCAGTGAGTTTCTTTTCCCGCGAGGGCGGAATTGTAACAAGCAGCCAGGGTGTACCGGTAGTTACCAAACCAATCTCCAGAGTTAACTCAGCAAACTATATCTTGCTGATTCCCGGCGGTATCGGTTGCCGGGATTTAGTGAAAGATCAATTATTTATTAATGAATTAAAAATGTTGGCGAAAGAGGCGGAATACATACTAACTGTTTGCACAGGTTCTATATTATTTTCTAAAACCGGTTTATTAAACGGCAAAAAAGCCACTTCTAATAAGCGGGTTTTTTTCTGGACATCCTCCGAATCTCCGGAAGTGGTCTGGATAAAAAAAGCCCGTTGGATAAAGGACGGCAATATCTATACCAGTTCCGGAGTAAGCGCCGGAATGGATATGACACTGGGGTTTGTTGCAGAATTGTTAGGTTATGACACAGCCAAACAGCAGAGCGTAGAAATAGAATACGACTGGAAGGAAGACTCCAGTTGGGATCCTTTTGCGGAGATGTATTGACGACACTTCCATAGACAATGTTCAAGGTGTATTATACCAAGTTGCATTCAAACGCTAACTTTGTTGGCAGCGTTGTCTGCTCATTGCCCGGCGCATGCAGGGTCCTCAACGTATGTATAATACGCCTCGTCGCCTCCGCCTTATCATTTTGAATGCAACTTGGTATTATGAGCCCGCTACCGGTGCTTCCGGCCGATTCGGACAAGTATCATTTTATTTTTGCTACCGGGCCAATTATGTGCTATACCGCTCCCTCATAATTTTTATGAATCATACGCGCCCATGGCTCAGCTGGATAGAGCGCCAGACTACGAATCTGGATGTCGCAAGTTCGAATCTTGCTGGGCGCACCAATTAAATCAGGGGGTTAGGTAAAATAATGCCTAACCCCTTGCGCGTTTTTGTTTCCGTGTAACCCCTGGTGTAACCTTCTGCTGGTATACTACTTAATTAATCATGCCCGATATTGGCCTTGATATTTTCGGTTTTTCTGTATCGTAAATTCCTCTGCTGGAAGGATTGCCGCTCTGCTTTATCCAGGGGTTTCCTTCTTTGGCGGCAGCTTCGGAGTAGGCTTAGATTTTTTCTTGGACGAATCTACCGTCTCCTGATTCCTCTGAGCCAATGCACTCGTCCCCTGTATATTCACCGGGAAGCCCAGTTTCTTAACGCTCTCTATAAAGTCAGTCTGCGCTACATTCGGAGAGGAGTTTGTCGAATGCATCTCTCCTATCACGAATCCACGCTGATAAATCGGGTCGTCCGGGGATGCTTCCGGAGTTGAGGATTTCAGACCCAGCCGGGCTTTTGGTCCAATTTTGAACATGTCCGTATTCTCCTAGTTGAATATCTTTGTTGAATCTTCTGTAAAATTCTGGACTGCACTTCCTTTCACTTCTTGAACTCTTCCTTTTTCCAGATTTGCTCTTTGGTAGCAGTGGGTGTCTCCTTTTCTTCGTTGCTCAAAAGGCCTGCTTTTATGAAGCTTTGTGTGCAGACTTTCTTGAAATCAGCGAAGGACATTCCTTCTGCTTTCTTAATAAACACCGCTTTCTTTGAGTCTTCCGGTTCCATTCTTCCTTCCCTCCTTTTTAGTATAAAGATGTAGCATTACCAATTTCTAAAACTTATTCCTTTCCTGCTAAGCTTTAAAGAAATCATCTTCCCATAATGATGGATCATAGTTCTTCCCCAGGCTAATACCTAAATCTTTATCATCGCATCCTTTGAGCCAGCATGTCGTTACCTTCGCCACCTTTTTGAGAAATACTTCCTCAATATTGGTCTCAAGCCATTTGCATGGTGATCCACTTAGCTGCTCAACAATCGCAATCTCACCGGATTCACCGTTAAAAATATTACTGAAGCCCATTTTTATCAGTTTATATATAAAGTCCTCCGCTTCCCATAAACTCATAAATCCGACACCAACAAGATGATAATCCCGCCAGCTTGTGAAGCGTTTCATGAAAGCATTTATTCCCCCTGGATATTTTTTCTCAATGGAATCTATCCGGATCACGACGGTCAAAAAATGTATTGTAATGGCCATATCGGATGTCTCCCCGTTATTTTCTAATAGAGTGTAGGCTTGTTAGCCCATGAGTTACGCAGTTTTTCAGCATTTCTGTTTAAAGATGTTTTTTAATGCCGACTCCATCTATAGTGGCATACGCTTCAAAAACAAAAAGCCCGCGCCAAAAGGCAACGGGCTCATTATAAATATCTCACCGGCCTTTAGCACATTTATATAGCGGAGCAAGTAACCTATTTAACTCGCCGCTTTGATTCTTAAAATACTACGATGCTAGGTTTTGTCAAGAGAAATTCCAGGATACCTAATTATTTCCACGTCTCAATAATCCTGAAATGCCTGCACGATTTTATAGATTATTCTTTGGTGTTCCTCTTTCATTCCTTTTACCATCTCTTTAATGTTTTTTGCACGCACATCAGGGCTTGTAAGATGCATAAAATCAAAAAAATCTTTTAGTGGAACGTTCAGAACTGCTGCAATCTTTTCTAATCGATCAATTGTCGGGTAGCTACTGCCAACTTCTAGTCTGCTGACATGTCGAGGCTCTACACCAATCAAATCAGCTAACTGCTCCTGCGACAAATTCCGCGATTTTCGTAACTCGCGAATCCGTGCCCCTAAAAGCTTTTTGGTAGTATTCATGCAATATCTCTCCCTACTTTTAAAACTATCACTTTTGGGATTGTTTTTGCATGCCACCATATGACTAATATTTGTTTACAATAGACATAAAATAACTTATTCTCCTCCATAAAATGTCTTAAGTGCTGCAAAGCTGGATATAAAATGTCCTGTACGATATGGAGGGGCGATGTTTGATCGGCTCAATTTTGCACAGCGATTACTGCTTACTGCTATTGCGGTCGTAATTTTACTTTTCCAGCTATATAAGTTTAACGAAAACAGCATAGAAGGGTCTGGTTGGATTCTATCATTTCTCGTTGCTGGTTTATTGCTTCTTCCAATCCTTTCCGGTGTGAATATCAAAAAATCATCGGCAAATAAAACAAGTTGCAAAGAATGTAACAATCCGATCACTTTGCATATAGATCGAGAGAAAAACCAATGGGCCGTCAAGCAGATCAGAAACCGAGCACCTGGGCTGGATACCCTTCTTCGCGACTGGATGGAATTCAAAACGGTTGAAGAAGCGTTGAATAAACGCTTTGACGATATATTTGCCGATACCAGCCATGTCTTTCTATTTATGATTACAGCTATCGCCGAAGGGAGTCTGGATACTTCTTTTTTCCAAAGCGACCGTTTCTATGTATTGAAATTACAGATCGCGGAACTCATGATAGAAGAAAATATCAAAGGGCTTAGAGGCCTGATGCCGGATAAGGAACCAAACAAAGACCTCGTGACAAAGCAAGTTATTAACAGATTAAATGAAGCCACCAAGGTGATCGACGAGTACATTGATGCTATCCTAGCCAAAAGCAAAGATCCCGAAGCGCCGCTTGTCGAATGGATGCTGAAGAGCCTCAACCTAGACACGCTTGCCGAGACCGAAAAGGTAAAACGTCGGATAAGAGCGAATCTTGGTGCTTATGTACGAAGCACCATGCGTGAGCTGCGGGGCCAGCGATTATTAAATACACTGACTTGATTCATTATGGAGGGAAAAAATGTACCTGAAATGCCTTATAACTGTGCTGGCGTTATTTCTGCTACCGCCGCCGGTCGTATTGGCCGATGATTTTGATGTCAAGTTCTTGTATGTTCAAGATGGTATTAAATGGGGTATGAGTACAAGCGATCTCAAGCGGGTCATTGAAGGTGTGACCTGCGAGCTTGAGGATGGGGAGATGACATGCACTACGGTGTCCAAGTCTCTCGACCCACTATTAACCTCCTTCCTTTTCAAAAAAGACCGACTTTCTTCTTTGTTCACGATAGTACCGATTCGAAAGCCCTTCAACCTTGAAACTTTATTGGCTGAAATGCAGCTTGTGTCTGAGGTAAAGCCAATATCAGTAGCCAACGTGAGTGAACCAACCTATTACTGGAGGCTTAAGCACTCGACCTGTAACTCGCAACTCAATACAGTGAGCAACAACGTAAAAGCTCTTACCACTAGCTGCCGTCCCTCTCCTTACATCGCAACCGCAATGTTGGAGCCAGCAAAAGACAGCTTTAAGCCGTTAGGTATGATTTTTGGTAAGTCGACGCTTGCCGACGTCCTCACTATTGCAAAGAATAATGGCTGGTGGGCACGTGACATTAAATACGAGAATAAGACTACAGTATATCTGGCCAAACTCGGGATGGATGGAATCATGGGTGTTGAGGTGTTCCTGTACGAGGATCACTTTCAATCTGTAACTTACAGGATTGACCCGAAATACGATAACAAGGAGTCATTTTACAAACTTCTCGTTAAAAAGTACGGAAAGCAACAAAAAAATGAGAGTTCGTATTATGTATGGGAGATCGATAAAGGGACGAGCGACGAGATCTCAATTGTGATGTCATACAACAAGAAACCATCCAACATTACTTCTATATCATACTCCATGACCTCATTAAGTCAGAAGGAACTCGAAGTCAATTTTTACGAGTATTCTAAGAAACAGTCAATTTCAGAAGATATGAAATCAAAGGCCTTCTGACAGTTATTTGTTGACGATGAGCAATGACAATATAAAACGGAAAGTAAAAATGCTTACCATAACTTCCGTTTAGTTTTTTGGGAACGGTGATTATTGCTATTCGGAAGTATCGACCTTTGCGAGGAAATATTCCTATTAGGCCAGCGGATTGAGCAGTAAGATCACCATTGAAGGAAGGTACTCAGAAGATTACGTGGGTGCAGCATCGAGACCCATATTCCATAAAAATTGTAAAGAATAAAACTCTTTTCACATTACAGGAGGCACTCCATGCTAAAATTTTTTGCGATCATTTTAATCCAGATTCTTTGCATAACTCCAGCTTATTGCTTTTCGCAGAAAGATTCAGCAGTTTTTAAAGATGCTGAGAACGGGTTTACTATCAAATATCCGAAATCATGGGTCAAACAGAAACCAACTCAAGAAAAAACTAAGTTCAAGATTATCAGTAAAAATGGGAAGGGCAATGAGGAGTGCTCAGTAAATGTTCAATATAGTCCTAACCTAGCTAGTCGGACTCCGAGAGATTTCATAGATAGTCTTAAAGAAGCTACTAAAGAGCAATTACAAGCAAGCGTCCGAAAGGGTATCCCAAACGCAGTAATCATCAACATGGGCGAAACCACTTTAAATAATCAACCCGCTTTTTTTCAACATTTTAGCTTTACACACGATGCCGTAGGTAACAACCCTTATGCTGCTTACGGGGTTATGACAATTAATAACGGGGGAGCGTACACAGTGATGTGTATCTGTGAACAGAAGAGCTTTGATAAGAATCTTCGCATTTTTAAACAAATAATTTCAAGTTTCTCCCTATCTAAATAGGTTAGTATTTTCAAAATGAAAAATCTTATTTAGTAATTAATCCCGCAAGGTGTTTTTTTAAAGATGCCTCACGTGCCTTTTTGAGATTATCGGCAAGATTATTTATTCCGGGTTTATAGTCATAAACGAGCGGTTCTGTTTCTACCATCCCACAGCGTTTTTTTGCTTCATCGAGTCGTCTTCTGAGTTCCTGTTGTCGTGCCAATTCGTTTTCGTCAACCGGCGGATTAAGCTTATTACTGATCACGGCTACTCTCTTTTTTAAATTCATTTATTTTTCCCCTTTCAGCATTTTATTTTCCAGTTCTTCAATCCTCTTTTCAAGATCGCCACCTTCAATTGCCCGCATCAATATAGAGGTCATATAAGTTAAACTTCGAGCAAGAGCTGCATCAATCTGCCCGTTTTCCGTTCGATTTATCAGATTGGCCAGATAGCGCCGTAAATCCTGAATGGTGTTTAATCGTCTTTGCCCCACGGTTATAAACCTCCTTTTCTGTAATACTTGCGAGAGAATTCGCTTCTATTATTCATATGTTTCTTATCTCCCCACCCTATCGGCAATCCTGCGAGAGTTTTCCCCGAACTCGTCAATAATGAAAATGCAACGCTCCCCTGACGGTACGGAACTTTTAAAGAGCTCACATTCTTTCCTTTGTTCTTCTTCAGTGTATTCATCGGAGATAAGAAATACTTTGATTCCGCCGTTGTGGTTTTCCAAATCTTTAAGGCGTCGGTTCATACTTGCTGTTGACATGATTTTGTCCTCCTTTTTTGTCCGCTTCTTGATGCTGTTTTTCCAAAAACGCTGGAAAAACTGGAAAACTAAGTTACAAGCGGGAGTTAGAGCATTTTCCTGTTTTCGGTTTGCCAGTTTTTCCACCTTTCCCAAACACCCCCCTGAAAACTGGAAACTCAGTAACCACGGGGCTTTCCGGCCATTTTCCGATTTCAGTTTTCCCTTGACCGCTCCCACCTTTCCAGTTCCCCCCTCCTCTATAGGAGGGGAAACTGGAAGTAGGGATGGACGGTGGTTAAACTGGAAAGTAAAGTTTTGTGTTTCGCTGACCATGACTGATGTTCCAATGGTGTCCCTCATAACGATCAAGCACCGCCCGCGCCTTTTTTTCGGCAAGGCCGGTGTTATCTGCGATCTCCTTGACGCTGAGAGGCGACTGCGATTTCAGCGCCGAAAGGATGGAATCAATATCCGTTTGGTCGGGCGCGTCGGCCAATACGAATAGTTTCTTACCGCAGTCGAATCTGAGGGCCATCTCGAAGTGGCCATATCTTGTCTTATTGGCTGTTCCGAAACGGTAGGATCCGTTTGTTTTCTTCGTGAGCGACACCACATGGTCCGACTGAGAGATGATTACCTGAGCGCCGATAAATCGCGATGCGTCGTTCTTTAGGGTATGGTTGAGGATGATGATGGTGGCTCCCATGTTCCGCAGTTCAAGCATCCGGCTCATTACGGGCGCGAAATCGGCGTTTGAAGCGATGTCGGATCTTACGCAGGCCGATGCCAGCGTATCGATCAAAAAGACCGGCCTGTCGAGTTTTGAAGCGATAAGTTTCAGCTGGTTCCAATCCGGGCCATCCAGCTGGGGCGGGTTTTCGTGGAAGTGGATCCGATCAGCGCCGGGAATGCGCCCGATCAGCGCCTTGAGGGTAGAAGGGGCATTCTCGTAATTGAGAACGACCACCGGTTGCGTTTGCGATCCGCAATCCATGAACCTTCCCCCGACTGCAACTGCCCCCAGTATTTGCAGGGAAAGCGTCGTTTTGCCAATGCCCCCGTCGGCGTGGAATTCGGTCAAGGCTCCACACGGTATGGTGTCCTCGATGATGAAGGACGTTTCCTCGGCTCTTTCGGCAAGAGCGGCCCCTGTCTCCAGCTTGTAGTTCAGTTCCGGCGTGGCGAGAGGGGAAAGGTCGAAGGCGTCTCCGTCAAGATTGTTGCTGAGTATCTGATCGAGCGTAACCATGCGCGCATTATTATCATCTGGATCAGGCCCAAGCCCATGATTTATTGGTTCTAAACCGTCAGCGTAAGCACGCCAAGAATCAGTCGAACGCTGGGCCGGGGGGATATCGACAATAAGTATTTCCGCGTCGGGCAGATGATCGCCTATTGCGAAGAGTATCCACTCCATTTCGTCGTAAGGTTGAAAGAATATGACCGGGAGGCCCGTGACTGAACGGACGCGCTCTGCGGCGCACCAATCATCGACGACGACGACTCGTTTGGTTTGATCGTTTAATTCGCCCAGAAAAACAAATGCACCATAATCGTATTTGCATTCTTTCTCGTTAGCTATATCGAACTCTTTTCTCAGCACAAAACTGGATCCATCAATAATCTGGAAATACGGGAAGGTCCTGACTAGCCCCCGGATTTCTCCATCCCATGTTCTCACCGGAAGATACCACGTTTCCCCATGCACCCTGTGCTGGCCATCCGGGTGTGGCTCCAACTTGTCCCATGCCTTGCGGAACCATTCATCGTATTCACTACGCCGCCCCGCGATAAATTTATCCCATGTAGAAGAGATATCTAACAATAAGTTGTAGCGGCCTTTATGGAAAGAATATGTCTCGCCGATACCGGCAAGAGTCCCGAATTGTCCACCCGCAGATTCTTTCTTTTCATCATCGACTTCGTACTTCTTGATTTTCAAAAGGTAGTACCACTCCTTTCCGTTGACCAGAAACGTATGAACATGGCCGTCGGCGTGGATCACCGGAGGCAAATTTTTCCCTAGACGGTGAGACATCGCTTGTTTGAAGAGCTGAATACTTGTATTGCTCATTCCGCACCCGCTTCTCTGGCCTGAACGGGCTTGCGTCCGCGTTTTGCGCCGGGAGCTACTACTTTTGTATTTTCCTGGTTAACAACCTCACGGGAGTCCAACCATGCCTGAAGATCGGACAACTTGTATCCGACGGCATTCTCGCCAATCCTTATGCGTTTTGGGAATCTTCCCGCCTGTTCATCGCGCCAGATGGAGGCCAATGATCGGGCTGTTATGACACTTGCCTCGGCGGGTCTCACTATTCTTTCTCGTAAATCCATTTTTCTTACCTCCTGAAATTTCAGGCGCGGCCGTCGCCTTTAATGTAATTTCAGGATAACAGACGGAAAGCTCGTTATGGGTACTACTATTTTATTGCTTTTAATTTCAGGTGGGATTGTTTTTAGAAAATCTAACTTCAAACATTAGAAACGCCAACATCATTACCGGCTTTAGTTTTTTGATATTGAGTCCGCGAAAATTATATGTCCTGTCGTCTGACCGGACTATCTTTTGTTTTCCAGGTATTTTTCAAGCTCTTCAATATTAAACGATGTCGGCTGTTTTACATATTCTTCCTTGTTATTTCCTTTAGGATAATCTTCGTGAGTGTAATAATTATTTAACACTAATTTGCAGAAGTCATTGACTGGCTTTTCGTGTTTGTCTGATTCTCCTAGAATCAGATATTTCTCTTTGATTATATACGGCAGGGTCATCTCTATAATATTAAGCCTTAAAAAATAGAAGCTACGTTTATATTTTTCTATTAATTTTGTCGGAGACGATTCTGAAATAACGCTATCAAGAAATTTAAGATCATCATAAATCTTGAACCACCTATAACCGCCGAAAGAATCCATGTCTCTGATTTCTTTTTTTGCTACTTCCAATAATTCCGGCTCAGGATTGACCGATGATCTTTCTAGGAAATTATCCATACTGTTTGGCCCAGACCAATCAACAAAGCCACTTATTACCCCCTGTTTGTCCAATATCAAAGCTAATGGGATGTCCCTGTCCTCGATATAATTATTTAGGTTGCTTCTTGAAAGTTTATGAATGAAATTCCTGTCATTGGCCGCTGCCAGTTTGACAATGGTTTTATATGACCTTATTTTGTCGCTATTTTTATAAAATAGATAAAATATGATGCTGACAATCAGCCCGGCAACGGCGAAAGCCATCTCGAAGGCCTTTTCATCGTCTTCAATAAATCCTTCCAGGATATTTCTGAGTCCAGAAAAAACAATTGAAAAAAGCAACAAGTAAAGAAGTATCCAATGGGGATTTTTTTTAGAGAAGTTTTTAATGGCAATAAAAAGGTGATCTTTTTTAAACCTTTCTGATCCGAATTTGTCTATTAAAAAACCGATAATACTTACCCCCAATATCAAGCATATTATATAGGCATTTATTTTAATCAATTCCATATATGTGCTCCAGAACGATAAAGTGGTGTCAATCAGTATTAAATATTGCCCAGCTTCGATATTGGTCATTGATGAGCGCTGATTTACACGCTAGATTTTTTTGCAATTTGTGGTTTCCATAGTTGCCCTGTAATTCACCATCTCTCGTTACCTTAGGCTTAAACCGTTTTCCTCCCTGCGGTAATTGGTATTACATTTCCTTCCTTGTTGGTTATAATACTTTCCAACTTTCGTTCCCAGGTTTCCATAGCCAACTGTTTTTCGTTATCATATTTGTGACGATTGTATATTTTCACCACTCCGGATTTCTTATGGTTCAGAACGGCATCTATGACCTCGTCGGAAAATCCCAGTTTCGCGAGGAATGTAGCGCAAGTCCTGCGGAGATCATGAGGCGTGAAGTGATTCATTTCCATCTTCCTGTTTTCGGCAACCTTGACCATTTTGACACTATCACCATTTATTGGCCTCCTGTGTTTATAGTCCTTCAGATTGCGACGAATTGCATAAGAAATTGCTTTCGGTGTAATATGAGCATAAATGGGATTGTTGTCAGAATCGTACTTTACTACTGGTGATTCAAAGTAATACTCACTATTTTTTTTAACTTCAGCGAGAATCTTACGCGCGGATTCGGTCAGATACACCCTATGAGTTACCCCGTTTTTTGTCCTTTCACCGGGGATAGTCCACCAGTTGTCTTCTATTTCACTGACTCTGATTCCGCATATCTCGCCACACCTCTGGCCGGTCAATAACGCCAGCTTGAGAATACCCTTGACTTCGGAACTCATAGATGATTTGGGAAGTTCAGTTGTCCAAAAGGCCCGAATTTCATCTTCTGTAAGAACCCTATCCCGCTGGCCGCTTTGCACTGGTGGTTTGACTCGCGCGAAAGGAGAAAATTCAAGGATGTCCTTCTCAATGGCAAAGTTGAACATCTTACGGGTCAAACGGAGAATGTTGTTGCAGAGTGCTGGACGATCCGCATAGGAATCGAGAAGTGCCACGCAGTCGCTTTTTCGAATTACATTTGCCTTTCGATTTCCCCATGCCGGAAGTACATTCTTGTTAAGAAGGCGTTCATCCTCCTTCCAGCTTGATTCTCTCTTGTTTAATTTGGCGTGGCGAGTCATGTAATCTAATGCGAGTTGTCTCACGGTAGGGTTCTTCAGTTCAGCTTCTGCCGCTCTGGCGGCTTCCCGTTTCGCCCTCTCAGGATTCCGATGCCATTCAAAGCCTGCGTCTTGCGGGTCATGTCCGTCCTTGAAAACCTTACGTGCCTCAAGGAGTCTACCTCTCGCGTGAGCGAGAGTAATGTCAGGATAGTCCCCCAGATTCATCTGGCGGCGTTTTCCGGCTATTGCATAGACGAAAATCCATATCTTTACTCCGGAAGGCAAGACGCGAATACCGAACCCATCAGCTTCACGCTTCTGGTACATTTTATCCTTAGGCTTAAGATTGCGGATTTCCTTATCGGTGAATTTCATGCGTCCTCCCTGATGGTTGGAGGTTACACGGAATTCATGTAACCTCTGGTGTAACCTCTAATTATCTGGCAATAAGTGAATTGCTGTGAAATAGCATAATGCATAAGTATTTGATTGTCAACGGAATAAATTAAAGAGAGGTTACAAGTCTGAAACGTCATGAAATGCGGAAAAGGCCGATATTTACAGACTACGAATCTGGATGTCGGAGGTTCGAATCCTCCTGGGCGCACCAGAAAAATCAAGGGATGGACATGTTTCATCCCTTTTTTATTGGAGATTATTGATCTGCCATAGGAAATCATTTCATGATTACCGAAAGTTAACGATTCAATCCGGCAAATAATTTTTTCCGAGCCAAAATTTTCGGCGATAGTTTTTAAAAAAAACTTGACGAGCTGCAAACGTTTGCGGTATACAGAGACCCATCTTCAAAACGGCAGGTTCTGTCTTGACTACAATTAAAGAAATAGCCAAACGGGCAAACGTTTCTTATTCTACCGTATCCCGGGCTCTGAACAATAAAAAAGGCGTTCGGGCGGAAATCCGGGAACGGGTCAATAAAATAGCAAATGAAATAAATTACTTTCCGCATTCATCAGCCAAGGCGCTTGTTAAAAAAAGAGTGGGTGTTTTGGGAATTATCATGACGCGCACAGGGGAATTTGCATTTCAAAACCCTTATTATTCGCAAATACTTATGGGGATAAGTGATGTTGCGACCAATAGTGGTTATCACCTGATGTTAAGTATCAACGAGAAAAAAAGTTATGTAGATTTGTTCTTGCGCCGTATGGTGGACGGTATTCTCGTTATCGGTAACAGGCTTGATGATGAACTGCTGCCGGATCTGGCGAAAAAAGGTGTTGTGGCTGTTGTAATTCCCGGTCTTCTGGAAGGTGCCAAGATAGATATTCCCAGCGTAAATTCGGAGAATTATCAAAGTGTTTACCGGGCCGTGGCCTATCTGCTTGATTTGGGGCATCGAAAAATCGCCTTCATTTTGGGTATGATGAACTCCAAATACTCTGTTGAACGCTTCCAGGCCTATCAGGCTGCCTTCAGGGATCATGGTTTGTCCTATGATCCCAGATATATTGTGGAGAGCGACTTTTCCAAGACTGACGGTTTTCGGATGATGGGAAGGCTTCTGGATCTACAAGACAGGCCCAGCTGTGTTATCTGTATCAACGATTCCGTGACACCCGGCGCCCTGAAACAGATCAATGGTCGTGGCTTAAAGATTCCCGAAGATATATCTGTTGTGGCGATTGGATCTTCGGAGGTACTTGATTTGTATGAACCTGCCTTGACCACTATCAAAATATCGGTGACTGAAATAGGCCAGACCGCCGCCCAAATGTTGATACAGCTTATTGAAAAAGGAAATTGTCCGGAAAAACATGTTGTTATTCCATCAGAGTTTATTATTCGGGATTCTACGCGAGCTTGGCAATATACAAGAGAAACGCGGACGTGAAGCTTTTTTTTAGCCATTTTCTGCAAACGTTTGCAATATTTGCTTGAATGTAAAACAAGTTGATTACGGAGGACTGTTGCGGATGAAAAAAACCATTATACCGGAAAATAAAACGATAATAACCGTAGCTCAAACGGGTGCACTGACTAAAAAAAGTCAAAATCCTAATCTGCCCGAGCAGCCGGAAGAAATAGCCGATTCGGCTTATGCCTGTTTTAATGAAGGCGCGGCCATCTGTCATGTTCATGCCCGTGATAAGAAAGGAGAAAACACGGCAGACATCGATATCTTCCGGGACATTCACGCCCGGATTCGGGCAAAATGCAATATTATTATTCAGGACAGCACCGGCGGTGGCCCCAATTTAAGCCAGCAAGAAAGAATTCATTGTCTTCAGGCCGATCCCGAAATGGCTTCTCTCAACATGGGCTCTCTAATGCGTGTGACCGGTCCATATAAGGGTATTGCCTGGTCGAACCTGCCCGAAGAAATCGATTACTACCTTGGTGAAATGGCGAAAAGAAACATTAAACCGGAAATGGAAATTTACAACCATGCGATGCTTTCCGAGGTTTACAGATTGGTTGAGCAAGGTCTGGTTAAAATGCCTTATTACATCAATATTGTGCTGGGGATGAAATATCAGGGAGCGGAGCCGGCCACGGCGGAAACTTACTTTTCCCTGGTTCAGAAACTTCCGCCGGGCAGTATTTTCAACAGTACCGCTGTAGGTTCGGCACAGACTAATATTGTGACATTGGGGATAATCCTCGGCGGATGCGTTCGTGTCGGTCTGGAGGATAATATCTTTTACGGGAAAGGTGAACTGGCCAAAAGCAATGCTCAATTGGTGGCCAGGGCGGTGCGTTTAGTCCGAGAACTGGGAAAGGAACCGGCTACACCTGATGAGGCCCGACAGTATCTGGGACTTGATCAACTCAAAAACAGAAAAGATGAGACGGAAGGATTGAACAAATGAACATAACGGAAATTAAAAACGTGGCGGTAATCGGCTTGGGAATTATGGGACCGGGCCTGGCCGAAATTTTCGCACAGGCCGGTTACCGGGTGACGGTTTATGATAAGAACCCATCAGCTGCCGCACGGTGCGGCAAGGTCATAGAGACAATTCTGGAGACTATGGCTGAATTCAAAATAATTTCCACAGAAGAGGCAAAAGCCGCTCAGGCCAATGTTGTATTTGCCTCTTCTCCGGCGGAGGCAGTCGGCAATGCCCAGATCATCATTGAAGCCGTCAGTGAGAACACCGCGGTCAAAAAATCGGTATTCGAGGAAATTGACCGTTTTGCTCCACCGGACAGCCTGATCTGGAGCAATACATCCAGTCTGAATATTTATGAACATCTGCCGGCCGCACGCATCGCTACTACCATTATCGCCCACTGGTTTGCTCCTCCACACATTCTTCCTCTGGTTGAGGTTGTAAAAGGGCCGCAAACGCCTCCTGCCACTGTGGAGGCGACCGTCACCGTTCTTAAAAATCTGGGGAAAATACCTATCGTGATGGAGAAATATGTGCCCGGTTTTATCGTCAACCGCCTGCAACGTTTGCTGGGCCGGGAAATATTCTTTCTGCTGGACGGCGGATATGTAAGTCCGGAGGATTTGGATCTGGCCGTTAAAGCCAGCATCGCTCCCAGAATGATGGTTTTAGGTCTTGTGCAGCGTTATGATTTTACCGGTTTGGATCTCAGCGCGAGGAATTTGCTGGACGAAAACTTTTTCGATCCTCCCGTCAACAACAAACCGGACGCCCTTTATTCCAAAATTTCCCGCGGACATCTGGGCGTAAAGACAGGCCAAGGTTTCTATGACTATAGCGGCCGTGAAATCACCGAAGTTCTCAAAACCCGCGATTACTATCTTCTTAAAGTGATACAGAATCTCCAGTTTTGTCTGGAGCAGAAGCGAATTGTTTAGAAAGGGAGCAAAGCAATCAAATCAAGTTAATCAATAAAAATTGGAGGTAGAGAGGATGAGGGAGAGGGTTTTCAGAATAGTTGTTCTTTCAGTAAGC